>JAHEKP010000066.1 GCA_024638285.1 Cryomorphaceae bacterium | reverse complement strand
CCTCTAAAAGTCGCATTAGCGAAGTAGATTTTTCAAACCTACCTTTTGGTCGTAACATGTCTGACCACATGTTGGTGTGTCATTTTAAAAATGGGGCATGGCAAGAGCCAGAAATCCGTCCTTACGGACAGCTTGAATTTAGCTACGGATTACATGCGCTGCATTATGGACAGAGTGCTTTTGAAGGCATGAAAGCGTATCGTAAAGATGATGGAGCCATCAGTATGTTCCGCCCTTTAGATAATTTCGCTCGTTTGAATAAGAGTGGAGCGCGTTTGATGATGCCTCAAATTCCAGAGGAAATCTTTATGGATGGTCTCTCGAAACTTTTAGAAATCGATGCAAATTGGGTGCCTGCTGCGGAAGACCATAGTTTATACATACGTCCATTCCTTTTCGCATCGTCAGAATTCATCGCTGCAAGGCAAAGTGATGATTACACGTTTTGTATCATCACTTCTCCAGTAGGCCCCTATTACAGTGGTTCCGTAAAGGTGAAGATTGAGCAGGAATATACGCGTGCAACGGGCGGAGGTATTGGTTACACTAAAGCGGCCGGTAACTATGGTGGTGCCTTTTATCCTACGTCGCAAGCAATCAAGGAAGGGTATAACCAGGTTATTTGGACAGATCATAAAGAACACAAATACATCGAGGAGAGTGGAACCATGAACCTAATGTTATTGATAGGAGATACGTTCGTGACACCACCATTAACGGACCGTATTTTAGCGGGTGTTACACGACGCTCTATTATTACCATTATAAAAGAGCAGGGCTGGGCCATTGAAGAGCGTCCCGTAACCGTAAATGAGATTGTTGAGGCTGCAAGAACGGGTGCTTTGAAAGAAGCTTTTGGTATGGGGACCGCAGCCGTAGTTAGCCAGATTGATACTATAGGTCATCAGGGCACAAACCATAGTATACCCACCCCATCAGACGGCAAGGCTATGGAGATTAAGCGCTTATTAAACGATATACGTTTAGGTCGCACGCCGGATACAAATCATTGGATGGTTGACGTGGTTCAACCGGCGGCGGCTGAATAGACTAGAAATGAACTAAAATTGAACCCGGTTGCGAAGGCAGCCGGGTTTTTTATTTTCTGTAGGGTAATAAAAGCTTGAATAAAGCGGCTGTGTCGAGACCGACAACGCTATTGTAATTACCCTCAATTCGTTTGATGAAACCCGAGCCAATCCATTCTTGAATTCCATACGCGCCCGCTTTATCAAAGGGTTGATAGTGTTGTACATAATAGTCGATTGCCCAATCAGGAATTTCAGAGAAATAAACAGTAACTAAGCTTGTTTCTGTGGTCAATAGCGGTGTGCCATTTTCCATAGTGACAAGGGTTAGTCCGCTAATTACCTCGTGGCTTGTCCCGCTCAAAGCCACTAACATTTCGCGTGCACTGGTTTCATCAGTGGGTTTTCCGAATCTATGATTGTTTTGCCAAACCTCGGTATCGCTCGTAATTCCTAGTTGCCCTGACTCAAGGTGGATACTTAGCGCTTTTGCTTTAAGTTCACTTACATAAGCTGCTACCTCCATGCGCGATAAGTGCGCAGGGGCACTTTCGTCAATATCTAAGGGTAGGGTCCGGAAATTCAGACCTAAAGAGGTTAAAAAATCGGCTCTCCTGGGGCTTTGAGAACCCAATACTATGTCATGGGTCAATTCCATTTTTACCAAGTTCTATCTTCTTTGCGTCCCCAAAGATTATGGATTTTCAGCAGTTGTTCCAAGACGTCTCTCACACAGCCTTCACCTCCTAACACGGGGCTTACATAATCAGCAATGGCCTTAATCTCTGGAGCCGCATCTTGGGGTGCACAGGCCAAACCCGCCAATTCCATTACGTCGTAATCTGGAAGATCATCACCCATGTATAATATTTCCTCATTCGAAAGGTCATAGCACATTTTTAAATCTTCAAAAGCATCCATCTTAGAAGAAGCTCCTAAATACACATCCGTGATACCCAATCCTGAAAGTCGTTCCTTCACGTCAGTGGAGGTTCCTCCAGTAATAATAGCTACACGAATACCATTCCGCACTGCCAACTGTAGGGCATAGCCGTCCTTGCTGTGCATCTTTCGAACAGGAGCCATGCCCGGCATAAGTAATACTTCGCCATTCGTCAATACACCGTCTACATCAAGCACTACGGTTGTTATGTTCTTAAAAAGCTCTTTATAATTCATTTTTGGGATGGTGTTTTTGAATACTGGCACTCAATAATTTGTACAATTCTTGAACGTCCTCGTTTGTGATGGAATCCATATGCTTCGCAAGTGTTGGTGTATCGAAGCGCACTGCAGGGCCCGTTTGAGCTTTTTTAGGACCTAATTCGATTGCCTTTTCGGGGCCTTGACGCATAATTGCATACAAGATTTCAACTGGAAGCTCGTTTTGCAACGCATGTTCGTAGGCCAATGTATACAGGTGATTGGTGAAATTATTGACCATAACAGCGGCGGCATGGAGTTTTTCACGCTTTTCGGATGGAATATGAAAGATGTGCTGGGTTAAGCAAGATGCAATGGTTCGCAGTACGGATTCATCCTCTTTTGTTCTAGCTTCGATAAGAAAAGGAACTTCTGACCAATTCAAAGGAGCACCTTTCGTGAAACTATATAATGGATAAAAAATACCACTTCGCATTCCGTTTTGAATAGGTAAGGCGCCTGCAGTATGGGCTACTAATAGATGCTCAGGTAACGCAGCACAAACCTTTGAAACTTGATCGTCCCCAACACATACAATCACCAGGTCTGTCGTAGTCCTGAGTTGAAGATCACGGTTCACGAAATAGGGTCTGTGCTGTTTTGATAGGCCATTGAATAGATGTGTACCTAGGTTTCCCTTGCCTACAATAGCGATATGCAACGGTCCATCACCCATGCATCAACTTCTTTTTAGTCGCTGAACTACAGCAATCACAGTTCCTAGCGCCATTAAAATAGAACCTATCCACAATAAATTAATCCAGGGGAAAACCACAGCTTTTACTAGAATGAATGGTACCTCTTCCTCTTTGTGTTCGCTAGCAATGATTACCGGTCTGTTGGTTTCATAGTTAATGCGGTCAAAGCTGAATTTTAAGCCCAATTCTTTGATTTCTGTATCCATGTGCTTCACTTCATTGCCCTCTACAATATAAACCGGCATCACTTTGTAAGTGCTGTCATCCATGGTCTTCACGGTAATACCAGCGCCCAGCACTGCGTACTCCAGCTCACCATCTTTATCCGGGGCATCCACAAGTAGCGTATCCAGGGTAACCTGATATTTACTGTAGAGGTAGTGGCTTTCGTTCAGGTTAAATTCAATTTCGAATTGATTTTTCCATTCTTCATCTCCCAATTCTTCTGCGGTCCTTAGATCCGCATAGGTCACGTGGGTATAGATGTCTTTTAGCGCAAAATGCTGTGTTGATGGCTCGGCTACATTACCCATCCTTTCGTTCAACTGTATACGCGGTTTTAGCCCAAAAGCCGGTTCTAGTCTTCCGTCATTTTCTTCGAAGAAATCCAGGTGGTAGTTCACAAAATGTCCTTCTTCAGATTGCTGCGACCAGCTCACAAAGTAGTTACCCATAGGCACCGTGTCGCCCTGCTCTATGAGGAGGTTCTCATTAGATGGGAAGTCTTCGTGAATGAATGTGTCGTTTTGTGAAATAATGGTTTTGTTGGCATTAGAAATCAGTGAACCTGCGACGATGAGGCCGAAGCCTATGTGTGCAACGCTCGATCCTGCGACCGCACTTTGGCCTTTGGCCCAGCGCAACCAAAATTCTGCATTTGCGATAATTGCATAACAGCTCGTCCAAAAGAGGAAGATGTACATGGGATTCCACATGTCTAGGGCAGCTGCGCCTGCCAATGCGACGACAGTTGTGGCTACTAAACTGAGAATTTGACGCTTAAAAAATGACGCCGTTGTGGTTCTTCTGTAGGCAAGGAATTGACCCGCACCCATCAAAAGTGTAATGATAATAGCGAAAGGCACTTGGATGGCATTGTAGTGCTCTATAGGGTCATTAAGAACTTTGTTGCGCTCGTACAAGGTGAACAATACACCTTCTGGGCCAAACAGCTTATTAAAAACGGGGTAGGAAGTGCTTAGTGTGATTTGTAGTCCACTAATCAAAAGCGTAAGCGCACCAATAAACATCCAAAATTCGCGGCTGTCCATACGGTCTTCTTTTTCCTTTTTAGGAAGTCCTTTGTAGCGGAACAGCAACAGTCCTAGTGCTCCAATGGTGAAGAAGAGGAGGTAGATTAATAATTGGCCACTCAGACCTAGATCAACGAAAGCGTGCACGGAACTATCGCCCAGTACACCTGAACGGGTAAGGAACGTAGAGTACAAAATGAGTAAAAAGGTAAGGATCAATAGAAACAATGCCGAGGGCATTACTCCGCCCTTGTTGCGTTGAATGAGCAACAAATGCGCTCCTGCTGCCATGGTAAGCCAAGGAACTAAAGAGGTGTTTTCCACCGGATCCCAAGCCCAGAATCCTCCGAAGCTCAATGCCTCATAGGCCCAAGCGCCACCCATTAAAATCCCGACACCTAAAATCCCGACTGAGAAGAAACTCCATATAAGTGCACTATTAATCCAGCTCTTATAGTCTTTACGCAATAAAGCGGCAATGGCATAACTAAACGGTACCAACGTGGAAGCAAATCCAAGGAACAGGGTAGGTGGATGGATGGTCATCCAGTAATTTTGAAGCAATGGATTTAATCCAGAACCGTCGGCAAAATTTGGGAATCGGGTGAGGTAATCCGCAAATTGAGTCCAGGGTAGACCAACATTTTCACTCAATTCACGCACCAGAATAAAGGGGCTGTAGCCCAGGTGAAGATCACCTATATACACACCCAAAATCATGCTCACTAAAAACGCTTGTACTGCGGCAAATACACCTACGACGGGCCCCTCAAAAGATTTGGCGCTGTATGTTAAAATCCAACCTAAAACAGCATTCCAGAACATCCAAAGTAAGAACGAGCCTTCTTGTCCCTCCCAAAACGCAGAAAAGAGATAGCGAGGTGCAAGGTCCAGCGAGGTATGCTTCCAAACGTAGTCGAACTCAAAATAGTGGTTTGCCATTATGAAGAACAGCGTACCTATGAGACCGAACAGAGAGGTTGCGTGAATTCTGAAGGCTAGACGGCCTAGAGTCTTCCATTGCGTGCCTTTTTGGTAATAGGCAATTGCAGAGAGTAAGGCAAAAGCAAAAGAAAAGGCCGTCAATCCGCGACCTAATTCTGCTGCCCAAAGGTGTTCACCTATGTAGTTCATAAGAAGTTATTTGTAGATTTTATCGCTATCTACTTCGTTTTGTTCGTTGTATTTCGACGGACATTTCATGAGGATTTCTGTGGCGATGAATGCAGTGTCTGCATCATAACCAGTAAGCGTGATTTCTTCAGAACGCTCAAAATCTTGTGGTTTAGGCTCATTATAGATGATGCGCTGCCTCTTTCCTTGTTTGTCAATAGCTCCAAAAGAGAATTGAACCGATTTAGGCTCAAAAGTCATGTCGGCTTCTAAATCTAGGAAAGCAATGACCGTTGTTGTTTCTCCTGCTGCAGAGGAGGCTGTTGTAAAGTCGCTGTAAGTGGCACTATTGCCCAATTTAACAAGCGTATACCCAATAAGAACTGCAATAGCAATAATGATCGCTACCTGACTATTTTTCATCCTCAAGCTTTTTAATTTTTCTATCGATCGAGAATAAATAGGCTCCAAGACCAATGAAAATAATGGTAATCACACCAATCACTAGGTTCATTTTGTCATTGCCGTGCATGATGCTTTCATTTTGAGCAGCGGCGGCAAAGGGACCTAGTGTGCTCACTAACGCAATTAACTTTTTCATTCTTCTAAGTTTCTTATTCTATAACGCAAAGCGGAGATCCAAGTTCCCAATAAAATCCACCCTAATACTGCAGGATAGAACACCAAACGTAATCTGTTGTCTAGATCGTAAGAATTAAATCCAGGATTTCCACCATTTCCAGGGTGGAGGCTATCAGTCATTCGTGGCAAGATCCCGATGAAAACGATCATCATTACAAATGCAAATATGTTGTAAACGCCACTAATTCGGGCTCTCTTGCGGGGGTCATCAATGGAGTTTCGTAATACAAAATAGGCCAGATAAATGAGCATTGTGATGGCCGTACCGTTTAGCTTGGGGTCGTTAGTCCACCAAGCACCCCAAGTGAATTTCGCCCATAACATCCCTGTTAACAATCCCATGACACTAAAAAACATTCCTGTCTCCGCTAGGCTAATACTTCGTCGGTCTAAGGCCAAGTTTTCTGAAGTAAGAAAGCCAATGGCACTGCCAAAACTTGCCGCCATCATCGCGACCATTGCAAACCACATACTCACGTGGTAAAAAAGGTTGCGAATGCTTTGCTCAATAATGGGAAGTTCAGGAACCTTTGTCCATAAACCGTAACTGAGGCTGAATAGAATTAAGAGTAGTCCTGCTATTTTGTAGGGTAGTCCTTTCATGCGCGCTTTTAATCTTGCCAAAGATACGGAAAGAGTAGGTAGGCGAGAAGCCCAATTCCAAGATCTAATGCAGCTAAAGACACTAATAAATTCAAGGCCTCAACGGTAGGAACCCCTACGATGGCCTGTAGGTTTAAAACGCTGGTTAATTGGAGGATAGGTAGTAGAAGGGGGAGGGCTAAAATGGCACCTAAAGTCGCATTGCCCTGCGTGCGTTGAGCTACACCTGAAGTTAGGGTGAGTACCACACTGCAACCTACGCTACCTAAAAGCAGCGCTAGGCCGAATAAAGCGGTATTGAATACAGGGTTTCCAAAGAAGATACTAAAAAGACCCCAAGTAGTTCCGCTGATCACTGCAATGTAGCCACCGTTAAACAAGAGCTTCGCAATGATCGTCGCTGCGGGGCCTGCAATTGTTTGATAATAGTAGAAATAATCGTTCGATTCGTATTCGAAACTTCGTGAACTTAATTGAATGGCTCCAAAGAAAACCACCATCCATAGCAGTGAATTCCAAACCTTGTCCGCAGGAACACCGCCGCCATTAAGTAGGTAAATGAGGTAAGCAACACCCACGAGGTAGAGTCCCAAGGAAAAAAGTACGTTTGAATTCCGCACTTCCTGAGAAAAATATCTACGAACCAGTACCCAAGTATTTTTCATAGGTGTAAAATTACGGCAAACTATTGCGCAAATTTGATGTTATACTACAAAACCCTCATTCATGAAAAAATTAGTTCTACTGTCCGCATTCATAGCGGCAGCGTGTTCTGCTCCTGAAGCAAATCAATCAACCACGGCTATGGCCTTAAATAGTTCTACTCCTATGGAAACTCCTTCGTTTTATGATCTCACCGCAACAACAATCGATGGTGACAACTATGTATTTTCCGAGCTCAAGGGCAAGCGTGTACTTATTGTAAACACCGCGTCTAAATGTGGCTACACGCCACAATATGAGGGTTTACAAGAGCTGCACAATACTTATGGCGGTGAAGATTTTGTCATTTTAGGATTCCCTTCGAATGACTTCGGTTTTCAAGAGCCTGGCAGTGAAGAAAAAATCGCTGATTTCTGTCAGAAAAATTACGGTGTTACTTTTCAAATGATGAGTAAAGTAAAAACCAGTGCAAGAAGTGGTCATCCTGTATATCAGTGGCTCTGCAATGCATCTCAAAATGGAGTTGACGATGCTAAGGTGAGTTGGAACTTCAATAAGTTTTTAATTGATGAAAACGGTCATTGGGTTGCACATCACGCGTCTCGCGTGGAGCCTATGAGCGCAGAAATCATTTCCTTTGCTCGAGGAAAATAAGCATATGAAATTAGATATTTTAGCCTTTGGCGCGCATCCTGACGATGTAGAGTTGGGTGCAGGAGGTATACTTGCCGTCCATGCAGCTAAAGGGAAAAAAGTAGGGATTATAGACCTTACTAGGGGGGAAATGGGAACCCGTGGAACCCCGGAATTACGTGACTTGGAAGCAGAAGAAGCGGGGCGAATTCTTGGATGTGTCATTCGAGAAAATTTAGCATTTCCAGATGCAAGAATTCCTACAAATGATGAGGCGCAAATAAAGGTTGCTGAGATCATAAGGAAATATCAGCCTGATGTAGTACTAATGAACGCTCCAACGGATCGTCATCCCGATCATGGCCGCGCCTCGCAATTAGTGGAAGAAGCATGTTTTTTATCTGGACTTCATAAGCTAGCAGTAAGCACGGAATTTTCAGCATTACTTCCATGGCGTCCGAAGCAAATGTATAAGTATCTACAATTCTACAATCTTGAGCCCAATTTGGTGGTTGATGTTACTGTAGGTTTCGAAGCAAAGATGGCTGCTGTTTTAGCGCACAAAAGCCAATTTTATAACCCGAATAGTTCCGAGCCAGATACGGTTATAGCAAGCAAAGGTTTTCTTGATTCAGTAGAGGCACGTGCAATGGATTGGGGGCGTGTCATTAATTGTAAATACGCTGAGCCGTTAATCAGTGTGCGTCATATAGGTGTGGAAAATCTCCTGGATTTACGATAAATAAAACAGCATGAATACAAGAAATTAGGCGTTAAAAATATTTGCTACTTTTATACCCTAATTAAAAACACACATAAATGAAGCCAAAAGGAGTAGTGGATTACATCCGTGCAAACCAAAACAACAACAAAACACTAAAGTCTTTATTCGCATCACAGTTCTTAGGTAAGTTTTCTGAGGAAGAATTAGTAGGAATGAGTAGATCAATCGAAAAGGAGATTAATACGCGTCAGCAATCTGTTGTTGATGAAAAAATCGCCTTTTTACAGTCTTTAGGATACAAGGTTGAAAAATAAACTTAGGCTCCAAACTTCATTAAAAAACCCCGCGCCATTGGCGCGGGGTTTTTTGTGTAAAAAAGTGTGCGTTCGTTCTTAATCTCTACCCAGAAAGCTTAAGTAATAAGCAAGTTGGGTCATGGACGCTAAAGCAGCTACTAAATAGGTGCGTGCAGCCCATTTAAGGGCATCTCCAGCTTTTTCGTGCTCAGAGGTATTTATGGTGCCCGAAGTTGTGAGCCACGCCAATGCTCTGTTGGAAGCATCATATTCTACTGGTAAGGTGATGACGGTAACCAAAGTGATTATGGATTGTGCTGCAATGAGTACATAGATGATGGTGTTCATGCCAAAGAGGTGTAAAAAACTCATTCCCAAAAACATGGAGATCAGAACAATATTCATAATGCGTCCACTGAGATTAGCAACAGGAACCAATTGTGAGCGCAGATCAAGCCATTTATAGCCTGTGGCATGCTGTACAGCATGTCCCACTTCGTGTGCTGCTACTGCAGCTGCACTGACACTACGTCCGCTGTAGACTTCGGGGCTAAGATTTACAGATTTATCCATAGGATTGTAATGATCTGTTAATTTGCCAGGAACGCTCTGAATCTTCACATCATGAATTCCATGATCCTCGAGCATTTTCTGCGCAATTTCAGCACCACTCATGCCATTGCTCAACGCTTCTTTGGCGTATTGCTTAAATTTTGATTTTAATCGGGCTTGAACTACGAAGCCAACCACGATGAAGAAAATGATTAATAAAAAAAACATAGTAGTGTTATAAAGTTGTTTGAAATCTAAACGTTCAAATTCTATGCCTTGCTCCTTTGGAACGTAAATTTGGCAGAGACACTTCAATAGTATGACAAAAAAGCCACTTATCCTTGTAACGAATGACGATAGCATTGTTGCGCCAGGAATCAGAACTTTAATAGAAATTGCCAATGAATTTGGTGACGTATACGTAGTTGCTCCGGACGGTCCCCAAAGCGGGAAGGGTCATGCCATTACGCTCGACCAGAGTCTTCGTTGTACGGAAGTACCGTCGACTGGTCCGCAAAAAGAGTTTAAGGTGAGTGGAACCCCTGCTGATTGTGTTAAAATGGCCATTAACGTAGTTATGCCACGTCGTCCTGATTTGATTTTAAGTGGTATCAACCACGGATCTAATGCCAGTGTCAACGTTATTTATTCAGGAACCATGAGTGCCGCGGTCGAAGGTGCGTTGGAGCGTGTGCAGGCTATAGGTTTTAGTCTTTGTGAGTTTTCTTGGGAGGCATCTTTTGAGGCTGCAAAGCCCTATGTGCGAAAGGTAATCAAGGCCACTTTAGAGAACGGTCTTCCTAGCGGTGTGTGTTTGAATGTAAATATTCCTGAAAATGACAAAGCGCCATATAAAGGCATGCGTGTGTGTCGCCAAGCTATAGGGAACTGGGTGGAAGAGTTTGATTCGCGCATTGATCCATTTGGCAGACCGTATTATTGGCTCACCGGTAAATATGAAAATTACGATCACGGAGAGGATACGGATATTGCTGCCCTGGAAGAAGGGTACATTAGTATTGTTCCTATTACAGTCGACCTTACAGCCCATCACGCTGTAGCTACCTTAAACCAGTGGAATTTTGAGAAATAAGAAAATCGATTTTATTGCCGGCTTGCTGGTAGGACTTGGAGCGCCGTTATTTTCCATTGCGGTAGCCCTTGAGGCCTTCCCAGTGCTGCAGGATGTAGGCGATGTGACTAATCCTGCATGGCGGCTCATAACCATGCGTGCCATCAGTTTCGGCACCATTATCAACGCAATATTATTTTTTACCGCACTCAGTTTTGAGCGCGATCGCGTAGCTCGAGGGATTTTAACGTCTTGTGTCCCAAGCGTGATCGCAGTAATTTATTTTCAATTCATCCTATAATGTCACTATTCTGGATTGCAGGAGAGCCTTCGGGTGATGTACAAGCTGCAGCTGTTGCAGGGTACATTACTGCGCAGAATCCGGAAGTTAAACAGTGGGGTTGGGGTGGCCAATTCCTAGAAGAGGCCGGAGTTACGCTCCTTAATGATGTCACCAGAAAGCCCTTTATGGGTTTCGTAGAAGTGGTCGTTCGTGCTCGAAGCATCTACCGATCTTTTAATTTAGTCAAAGAACAAATTCTTTCTACCGGTGCCACAACGGTGGTATTAGTAGATTATCCAGGGTTCAATCTACGCATGGCCAAATGGGCGAAAGCCCAGGGCCTTCGTGTCGTCTATTATATCCCGCCAAAAGTATGGGCTTGGAAATCTGGCCGTGCCCAAATTTTGAAAGACCACTGTGATGCCATCCTAGGTATTCTGCCTTTTGAAAAACAGTGGTATGCCGATCGAAAAATACCCTATACCTATGTAGGAAACCCATTAGCACAGAAGTATGCAGGCAGTAATGCGTATGATGCATCAGGTTCCATTGCATTATTGCCGGGTTCGCGTGCGCAGGAAATAGCCCGATTAGTCCCTGAGTTCATTGCTGTTGCCCGCTCTATGCCTGAGCAAAAGTTCGTTTTTATTCGGTCTGAAAGTGCTGTTGCGGTTTGGCCTGATCTTGATTTTCCTGAAAATAGTACCGTCTTCACGGGCATATTAAAAGAAGGAATGCGGGAGTGCGCTGCCGCTTTGGTTTGCAGTGGGACGGCGACTCTTGAGGTTGCATTAATGGGAGTGCCGCAATTGGTAGTGTACCGTGCTAACCCCATCTCACTCGCCATTGCCAAACGCTTTGTGAAGATCCGTTACATTTCTTTGCCTAATCTTATTTTAAATGCCGCAGCTCTACCAGAGTTGTTACAAGAGGATGCTCGCTCTACAGCATTAGTCGGGCAGTTAAATAGATTACTGGCGAATCCTGCGGACCAATTAAACGCCTACGCCAACCTTCGTCAAGCGCTGGAACAAAAAGATCCGGCTGCAACTGCCGCTGAATATATTTTATCATGAGCTCCAGAAGTAGAAAAGGACCATTCATCACACTGATCGTTGCCCTTTGTTGTGCCCTGCAACTGGGTGCTCAAACTACACCGCGCGTACTCATTTTCGCCGATCAAGAGTACAGTCGTTTGCAAATCAAGGTCAAAGGAGGTTCATATACGCTTACGGCTTATACTCCTGATTCTATTTTTACCATGGCGTACGGTTCCGACGATGTTCACCCACTCTACACGTTCCGCGGAGATTTGCGATTGAACAGAGCCGCTTGTGATTCTATACGCATATCCACCAATGATACTTTTGTGATCCGTGTGTTGCGTGGTAAAAATTGGACTGCAGAACGCCCTTATTTAGGAGACTTTACGCTACGTCCTAACCTCATTTACCTAGAAGGTATCGTTCGCACACCCATAGCGCCCTACATTGCTGGAGTTGTGGAGGCAGAAGGCGGATCATCTTCAACTGCAGAGGCTTATTACAAAGCGCAAGCTGTTCTCGCTCGTACCTGGCTCATTACCAATCTTAAAAAACACCTCACAGAGGGTTATCACGTTAAAGATGATCAAAGTTCTCAGGCCTTTAAAGGTGTGCCTCACAGTAAAAATGCCGCCCTCATTTCGAGCGCTTGTTCCGCTTTAGGCGATACGGTTGCGCTACACAATGGTGTTCCAATCATTGGTTTTTACCACAGTAATTCTGGAGGCTATACCGCCTTGCCGCAAGAGGTGTGGTCGAAAGCTTTGCCGTACTGTAGAGTTGTACTGGATCCGTTCTCAAAAAAGGGGTCTAAGGCAGTGTGGGAGAAAACCTATTCTTGGGAGGAGTGGCAAAAGTATTGGTCGCGCTCCATAGAATGGACGGTATCCGATTGGACTGCATTTTTCAATCAACTACCAGATACACGCAGCACGCAATGGACTTTAGGTACCCAAACTTTCAAAATGGAGACGGTACGCAGGGATTTTAAATGGCGCAGTGCTTATGTACTCCCGCAAGTGACTGATGAAGGTATTGTAGTCCATGGCTATGGTTTTGGTCACGGCGTAGGTATGGCACAACAAGGCGCCATGCTCATGGGGAAAGCGGGCTTTGATTGGAAAGAGATTTTAGATTTCTACTTCAAAGACCTTGCTTTTGAATCTGTTCAAAACCTTTAGTTTCACACATTTTTAGGAAAAGTGCACTTTCCTTACCCAATTTATTGGGATGGTTTTTCGTTCGACAGCAGTTTTATGCATTGCCTCAAGTTTAACGGCGATGTACCGCATGGATTTGACACTAGTCTGTGTAGTGGCTTTTGGTTTTGGTACGTGGCGTACCTTTTGGTCCGATGCCGGCGCCGTAGTATGGACGATGACCGTGTTATTAGGTGCACACGTTTTTCTCGAATGGCGGTATTGGTATCCTAGTCCGGTAATTGGTACTCTTTTAGAGCCGTGGGCAGCTCGACTTCACGGGGTTCTACAAAGCCGCATTGACCACGCCGCCACGGGTGCGCTTCATGATTTTTTGTATGGAGTGTTATTGGGGGATCGTACTGGATTATCACCGGAATTTCAAGCCGGTTTTCGGATGCTTGGCATTTCACACATGCTTGCGGTAAGTGGCTTTCATGTGGGCTTTTGGGTGGTTTTAGGAAGACCGCTGAAATGGCTCTTTCGACTTCGGAAGTGGCATTTGGTTTATGTACTAGGTATGGGTGCCTATTTATGCGTTTATGCCTCAGTAGTTGGTTCCGGGCCTTCTGTGGTTAGAGCGGTAGGGACTTTTTGTTTCGCGGCATTTGCTGTTCAGATGAATTGGAAGGTCGCGCCATTGCACTGGCCATTGCTTATGGCGTGGTTGATGTGGTGGTATGACCCTGAAGTTGTCCATCGCATCGGCTTTCAGCTAAGTTTTAGTGCAGTATGTGGTATATTAATTGGGCTCAGCGGGTTGCCTGCCGTTGAATTTTTACAATCTTGGCAGCAAGAATCACTGAAGGGCACGAAGCTTGGTTTTTTAGTTCCCATCCAGGTTACACTCTCCGCTTGGACCGCTACCTTACCCTTAGTTATGCATCACTTTGGGGGTGCAAGCCCCTATTTTTTAATTGGGAATCTTTTGATTGTTCCTCTTTTCGTGGTGTACATCTGGTCCGCTTTATTCGTTCTACTGTTGGCTCCAATCATACCTTGTGGTGCTTTAGAAGTCTGGAATAGTAGTTTCGAATGGTGGGTAGCGTGGGTGTTAAAAGTGGCTCAAGAAATTAGCCAACAAGGACTTCTTGAATTTTTTTCTCAAGCGTATTTGTAGTTAGCTTTTCAAACGTTCCGTCGTAGAATAGGTGGATGTTTCCAGTCTCCTCACTTACGGTAATGGCCATTGCATCGGTGCGTTCTGAAATCCCTGCAGCAGCGCGGTGACGTAAGCCAAATTGTGAAGGAAGGTCACTGCTTTCACTCAGAGGAAGAATGGCGCCTGCTGCTGAGACCGTATTTCCTGTGATGATGGTTGCGCCATCATGCAAGGGTGCGTTTTTGAAGAAAATGGTTTCCAATACAATGCGACTTACTGTTGCGCCAAGGGTGTGTCCAGTTCCTGCAAAGGCACCTAGGGGATCCTTTCGTTCTATAACCAAAAGCACGCCGGTCTTTGTGCTGGCTAAATTCTTTAGTGCATGGACAACCGCTTCTGAAGCGAGCGTAGTTGTTTCTGTATTGCCGAGGGTGAACATGCTCTTTAGTCCTCTCCGGCGACTAAAGGTGGCTGATCCAACGACCAATAAGAATTTTCGGATTTCCTGTTGGAATACGATGATGAGGATGATTAAGCCGGCACCCATAAATGAACCTAAAATCTCGCTCAACAGATTCATTTGAAGGAGTTGCACCAGGTTGTACAGGAGGTAGATTGCAACCATTCCTATAAGTATGCGGATGGCCGCCGTACCTTTCAAAAGTCGGTAGACTTGGTACAGCAAAAAGGCTGCAATAATGATATCTAATGCATCAAGGATGCCGAAGTTTAACGTTCCCATGGTGGTAATAAATGCTGCACGCCATCGGGCATGAGGCGGTTGAACAAGTTAATGGTTTCCGCTGCTTCTGCTACATCATGGACTCTTAGAATTTGGGTGCCTCCTAATAAAGCGGCCATATGCAGGGCGGTTGTGCCGTTGAGGCTCTCTTCAGCACTGCTGTCGAGCGCTTTGTAAATCATGCTTTTTCGGCTCACGCCGGTTAGAATGGGGCGGCCTAAAAGTTGAAATGCGTTAAGCTCTCTGAGTAATTGGTAATTCTGTTCCAATGTTTTGCCAAACCCAAACCCAACATCTACGACGGTATCATGTATGCCCATGTCATGAAGCATGGGAAGTTTCTCACTGAAAAAGGAAATAATATCCTGCGTCACGTGGGAATAGGTAGGCTGGAGTTGCATAGTGCTTGGATTGCCCTGCATGTGCATGATGATATATGGGCAGCGGTGCGTTGCAGCAACATGGTAAATTTCAGGGTCTAGGTTGCCGCCACTAATGTCATTGATCCAGTGTGCGCCGGAATTCAACGCTTTATCTGCGACTTCTGCGCGGAAAGTGTCAACAGAAATAAAGCAGTCTGGAAAGTCTTGAAGCACCTCAGCAACGGCGGGAATGATGTCTTTTAATCGATTCCATTCCTCCTCGGGAGTCACTGGATCCGCACCTGGACGGGAAGAATACCCGCCAATATCGATGATGCGTGCTCCAGCCTCAAGCATGGTCCTGGCTCGATCAGCGGCCTCTTGGGGAGCGTTTAAGCGGCTTCCCGCGTAAAAGGAATCGGGTGTGCTATTCAGTATCCCCATTATCCAGGGTGTGGATAAGGTGTGAATTGTCCCTTGACATTGCAGCAGAAACTCAGGCATTGTTCTTTGTATCTTCGTTAGATATAGCAAAGCTAACAAATGAATACAGCTGACCAATTCGATGCCGT
>JAHEKP010000076.1 GCA_024638285.1 Cryomorphaceae bacterium | reverse complement strand
AGACGATACGACTGGCCTTGCAGTTCGTAACCGAAGAAAAGCATATTTCTTGGATTGATTGTTCTTCTCACATGAGCACGCGCTGGGAATAATACTTCAGCACCCCACTTGTTCATTGCATCCGTAGAGTTGTAGAGGATCACAGGAATGTAATTTAGCTCCCCTGCACGATACGTACGAGCCAAACCAACACCCCATTGCTTTTTCTCTGTAGGACGGCGTCCCCACAGTGCAGCGGCAGAATATTTCAGGTATTGCAAAGGCATTAATGCAGAACCATAGGTACCACTTAAATCTGCCGAACCTTGGAATAGGATGAATGATTTCTCATCCAAAGGCTTAAAAATAGTCGTTGAAATCCCTGTAGTGCGCAATCCATTCTCTGATAACGTTTGGTGCAACGGATTATCACTATCTGTCGGTGTTTCAGCGTACTGATAGCTCGACTCCCAATAGTTCGCACCCATTTGCCATAAAATGTTATTGTTACCTACAACAGGTACATTAAATCCGGCGCGAATACCTGTTGTCGAATTCACAGCCATCTCCTGCTCGTTGTTAGAAGCAGGCCCCGCGATCGCAGCGCCATTTGCGTCATTGATTTGGCCGGCTTTTAAAGTGTACGGCCCCTGAAAGTCGTAACCTAACGAAATCAACTTTGCAGGTGATTGACCTTCCAGTTTTGGGCTACACAAGCGTTTTGCACTTTCATCTGCAAAACCCACATCATCATACAAGCTCCAGTCTATCTCTTCTTCAAAATAGGAAGTATCCGATTGTGCCAGAACTTGGGTTGAAGCAAGGACGAATACTGCCGCCGTCAACTTCATTAAATAATGCTTCATAGTTACTTCTTTCTAGTAGGAACCTTCAAACGTTTCCATACGTCTGTACGTCCTAATGCTTCTACACCAATGTATCCTCGCATGTCCAATGTGTTCTCATCTCTCATTTTGATGATTCCATTGTACGTTGATCCATTATTTGGGTCATAAAGTGTTCCTTCAGTCCAGCTGTCGTCGCCTTGATAAACGAAATCCTTTAGCATTCTGAAACCTCTTAAAGGGGCGTTACGCAAATCTGGATTAGGATTATTGATATCTAGCCTAGGATTTCCATCAGCATCGTTTGGTTCGATTAACCATACCACACGTCCATAATATTTATTACCGATGCGATCAATTTTTATACGAGATCGGCCGTTTGAAGGCTCCCAAACACCAACGAGTTTGTCACCAGGGTTTTCTGATTTTTGAGGAACGTCAAAACTTAAAGTTCCAAAAGCAATGACAGCGGATACTGCCAACAATGTTAATTTGCGAAGCATGGTCTTCTATTTTATGGTTAATTCAAGAGTAAAATTCAATTTAAAATCGCGATTACCGTCCCAGTAATCTTCTGAAAGGTCAGCATCAAGGATTACGTATACTTTACCGTCCTCCATGATTTCACCCAGCTCCGCTTCAGGAGCAACATCTAAAATTGCTTCAGCCGCTCCTTCATCCAAAGGATTCTTAACAGCGGCCTCTTGCATAGACACCTCCTCATTATCACTAGCGAAGGCAACTACAAAAGCGTTGACTTGAAAAAAGCCCATACTATCATTTGGCACAACCGTTGCAGTTTTTATACGTGCATCGCTGATTCGCATACCTTCTTCGTAGGCTTCGCCTAAAACCTCAGCCAAGTCAACTAATATCTCAGTTTGCGCACCATTTGGACCTGCAAATAGCGGGCCCTCTAGACTGAACTCGAGATCATTTACTGCGTATTCATGAACTTCACCGGGGCCGGAGCAACTGGTAGCCATCAAAACTGAAACAGCAATGATTCCAGCGGTTTTTAGAAATTTATACATATTCGATCATTTTAAGAATCGGAAATATAAAACAATAAAAAGAGCAGCATTGCTACTTACCTGCATTTTTTGATGCTAAAGCACCTACGATTGAAGCCCTAGTTCACCCCTAATTTATTGTCAATAACACGCAAAAGGTAAATAGCTACGCAATGCTTTCTAATCGAAGCCTTTACTAACTTGCTCCTTCTTAAGGAAGAAGTTCGTGCACGTAAATAACCCCTTTGATTCAAATTATAAATTTTCTCTTTTGGTAAATGCCATTCCTGAATTAGGGGCATTTATAATACCAGGAAAGTTTGCAAGAAAAAGTATCGATTTTAGTGATCCCGAGGCAGTTTATCTGTTAAACAAAGCATTATTAAAATGGCGGTTTAACGTGAATTGGTCTTTAAAAGACGGGCACCTCTGCCCCGCTGTTCCAGGAAGATTTGATTACCTACTTCATGTAAACGATTTACTCCCTCAGATTGAAGGAAGAAGGGCGCGAATGCTGGATATTGGTACAGGTGCATCACTGATCTATCCGCTTTTAGGAACCGCTGCGTTCAACTGGGAATGCGTTGGAACTGAAGTGGATAAAGAGTCTATATCCTTTGCAAAGGGACTTATTCGAATGAATGCCAGTATGCTTGGAACGAAAATTAGACGTCAAGAGTTTAAGGGTAAAATCCTCTCGGGTATTATCGAGAAAAAGGAAGCGTTTGATCTGTTAGTCTGCAATCCCCCTTTTTATAAAAACAAAAGTGAGGCACTGGCCGCAAACGCCCGTAAAAACAAAAATTTACACGGTACGGATGAAATACACCATAACTTTGGCGGCAGTGCCAACGAGCTTTGGTATAAAGGCGGAGAGGAAGCATTTTTAAAAAAACTTGCACTTGAGAGTGCCGAATACGGGGCTCAAATTCATTGGTTTACCTGCCTGGTTTCAAAAAAGGAACATTTACGCACCTTTAAGCGATTTGTTCGTAAAGGCAATCCAACGGCTTTAAAGGTTATTGAAATGACACATGGCAACAAGTCTACTCAATTCGTCGCTTGGACGTATCAAAATCAAGGTGATGAGTCAGCTGAATAACCCTTTGCACGGTGTGAAGCTTTTACATATGATAGAAGCTTTGGTTGCTTTCTATGGATGGGAGCAATTGGCGATAAGAATACCTGTACGTTGCTTTACGTTCGATCCTTCTATTAAATCTTCCCTGAAATTTCTGCGAAAAACGCCGTGGGCACGCGAAAAAGTAGAACTACTCTACGTAGAAACCTTTCCAAACGGCGTAGAAGAAAAGCT
>JAHEKP010000060.1 GCA_024638285.1 Cryomorphaceae bacterium | reverse complement strand
TAGAATCTGACGAGGCCTAATCAACTAGCGCTTTCCGAAAAACGCTTTTAATTTTTCTAGATCAGCATCTGTCGTATCCCGCGGTGCTTGAGCCTCTTTAACGGCAGGCGACGTTACCTTTCTCACAGGTTGCTCTAGTTGTGAGCGTTGCTCCGACGTGAGTTCATCGGGTTTTTTTTTGCCCGTCATTTTTTTAGGCTGCTCCGTTTTTAACGGCTTCGAACTGACTACTTCCTCCAATTTCTCTTTGGATGATTTTTCGGGTGATGTTGGGACACTCTTGCGGGCCTTCGGTTTGTGCGATTTTGGTGCTATTTTATCGTTTTTGGTCGTTTTTTGAGCCGATTTATCCGTGTTTGGGTTGTTTTTGGCCGATTTCTTAGCTTTTTTCTTTTCTGCGACCGTCTCCTTTTTTGATTTTTCAACAGCGGGTTTTATGGGGTCTTCCTTTTCAGGCTCTTTGACGCCTCCCCGCGCTTTTCCCTTTGGAGTTCCCTGATCGCCGTGCAGACTCTCTGCAGGGATAAACTTTTCGCGCGTAGTCCAGGTGGTGAGGGCACCTATGGCCAAAAGAAATTGGTCCTTTTTGACTTCAATAATTTCTCCTGGTTGACGCGATCCTATGAGTTTAACGCGATCCCCTACTTTGACGGGCGCAGACGTAAGCTTTTTGATTTTCTTTTCTTGCTGCTTTTCGTAGCGTGTCTTTTTGATAGTACGCTCGTCCTGAGTTTGGTTGGCGCGCTCACCAGCATATACTTTAAAGCGCCCAACTACTTCATCTTTCCCTTTTTTGTTGCGCTGTTCCGCGTATTCATTGACCAGCCCTTGGAACTTTTTTCCCCAAGTGATCATGGCATTCTGCTGTTCATTCATTGCGCTTTGACGGCGAACTTTATCCTCAAGCTGGGCAATTTTACGGTCTTGTTTTTCCTTCAGTTGTTCCAGTTCTTCTAGGCGCGAAGCAAGCTGGGTCCGTTGCTGGGACAACTGATTCTTTTCCTTTTGAATTCCCACCAGCAAGCGGTCCATCGCTACGGTACTTTCGTTGAGCACCTCACGCGCCTGATCAATGAGACGCTTATCTACCCCAACTTGCTGTGCAACTTCATAGGTATAGGAAGATCCAGGAACGCCTTGATTGAGCAGGAATTCTGGTGTGAGGTCTGTAGAGTTAAACTGCATAGACCCGTTCTCTACCCGTGGAAGATCGCTTGCCAGCGCTTTGATGCTGTTGTAGTGGGTAGTCATGACACCGTAGGTCTTGCTCTCGTTGAGTGCGCGTAGAAAAACTTGTGCCATAGATGAGCCTAAATCGGGGTCAGAGCCCGAGCCAAATTCGTCAATAAGAACCAGTGTTTTACCATAGGCAGCATCGAGGAAGTATTTCATCTTGTTCAGCTTAGAGCTGTACGTCGAGAGTTCATTTTCTATGCTTTGGGCATCGCCAATGTCCGCCATGACGCCGTTGAACCAGCCCATCGTACTGTCCGGATGAACGGTAACAAGGAGCCCGCTTTGAAGCATGAGCTGGAGCAACCCTACCGTTTTAAGCGTAATGGATTTTCCTCCGGCATTGGGCCCGGAAATAACGAGTATTCGGGTTTTTGCATCAAGCCTAATATCGAGCGGAACAACCGGTTTCTTCTTTGCTTTATGAAAGTCTCGAAGTACCGGATTAATAGCCTTGATCAGTTCAATGTGCGGTTTGTCTACCAATTGGGGCAAACACGCTTCTTCGTCTAATGCGTAAAGCGCCTTGGCGTTCACAAAATCTATCTGGTAGAGTGCAGTAGAAAAGTCGCGAAGCACTTCCCGGTAGCCCGCGACATACGCTGTAAGTAAACGAAGGATGCGCGTAACCTCTCTTTTTTCCTCCTCCTCTAAGAGGGTAATTTCGTTGTTGATTTCCAGCGTTTCGGAAGGCTCAACAAAGAAGATGCTGGCTTTTGCAGAGGAACCGTGAAACACCCCGTTGACTTGGCCTTTAAACGCACCTTCTATCGCTAAAACGCGTTTATTATCGTGAACACTTTCTTGCGTATCCGCAAGGACTCCGGCGCCTTGATATTTCTTAACGGCTCGGTAGAATATACGGTCTGCCGCTGCCCTTTTTTTTGTGAGTGTCGCACGTATTTTGCCCAATTCTGACGAAGCAGAAGTTTTTACAACTCCTCTACGATCTAGTACACGATCAATCTCGTTGGGCACTTCTTTATTAGGAGTGAGGTGCGCAAACTTATCTTGAATGGACGGGGTACGCAGGGCGTGTTGCTTGAAAAAATAATGTACCCGATTAAAGCTCTCTATCATGCTTTTAATGACAAGAAAGTCTTCACCTTCCAGCGTGGCGCCCTGGATTTTTAAGCGGAGCAGAAACGGTTTAATATCCTCAGCGGCTAGTGCAGGTACCGCAAAATCACTTTGATACAGCCCTAAGATTTCATGGACTTCTTGAAGGTCATTTGTTGTAATGACAAAATCACTACTGGGCTTTAGGCCTTGAATCCGCTCGCGGGCACGCTCCGTAACGGCGCGTCTTGAAACGGCCAATTTGACCAAATCAAATTCAATACTCTCAAATAAATCTTCTGGATACGTTTTCAAAACTTACGGTCGACCGATGTTATCCGCGGTACACGCCATCTTCGGAGGTAACACTTTCCGTGCCCGCATGTTTACGCAGCCCCCCAGCAATTGCAAAGGCCAATGCAGAAAGTACTGTAGTTGTAAATACGTCAATAGCCGTCCAAAGCACGCCTACGGGCACATCATACAAATCGTTTTGTACATCGCCCCAAAGCCAGAGTGCCAATAAGACAATAGATCCGGTAAACGGTTTTCTACGCGTCTGTTCAGACCACGACGGAACAGTGATGGTTTTCGTGTAAAAGAATACGGCGAGTGCAGCACCCATACCATGCGCAATAAGCATGCTGTAGATTGCAAAAGGGTTGGCGGTCATATAAGCAGACATGATATCCGATCGCCCACTCCAATCTGCCGCTTGTAAATCCGCCATAGGTAAGGGATCTAAAAACAGTCCGAAGAAACTATGCAAAACAGTAGTTACTAGTATTGCAATGGCCAGACCTGCTATTGTTAGGCCAATGGAACGTAGGGCAAAAAGTACTTTTTTCATGGCGATTAGGTAATTAGTTGAACCAGCCTTCGACCGCATCCAGAGCGAGCGCGGCAATGTCTAATTTATTCTTTTTGCGATAACCGTTAAGCTTTTGGTGCAACGCGGCAGGTTTGTTCGCGCGTAAGCTCTCTACGGTATGGTAGCCGGCTTGTGCAATGTGAACGGACCATTCTGCGGGAACGCCAATTGCCTCGAAATCTTGAGGACCGGCGACCGTATCAAATTTTTCTGGACGCATCTGTGGGAAGAACAAGACTTCCTGAATGCTTTCCTGATTGGTGAGCATCATGGTAAGGCGGTCGATACCTATACCCAAGCCAGAGGTAGGTGGCATACCGTACTCTAGGGCACGAATGAAGTCTTGATCTATGAACATGGCTTCGTCGTCGCCTTTTTCAGACAGTTTTAATTGGTCTTCGAAACGCCCCAATTGATCAATAGGATCATTGAGTTCCGAATATGCATTTGCAACTTCTTTTCCGTTCACCATTAATTCAAAACGCTCGGTGAGCTCAGGATTATCACGGTGTTTCTTACACAGCGGCGACATCTCCACCGGGTAGTCCGTGATGAAGGTAGGCTGGATGTAGTGCTTCTCACACTTTTCGCCGAAAATCTCATCGATGAGCTTTCCTTTACCCATGGTCTCATCTACTTCGAGGCCTATGGATTTCGCGGCTTCCCGTATTTCGTTTTCTGTCTTACCGTTGAGATCTAATCCGGTATGCTCCTTGATGGCCTCAAGGATAGGCACGCGAGCATAAGGTGCTTTGAAGCTTACTGAATTTGAACCAATGGTTGCGTCTGTAGTGCCGTTCACTGCCGTTGCAACGTCTTCAAGCATGTTCTCTACAAAGCGCATCATCCAGTGGTAATCTTTGTAAGCCACATAGATTTCCATAACCGTAAACTCTGGGTTGTGGGTTTTATCCATACCCTCGTTTCGGAAGTCTTTTGCAAATTCATACACCCCTTCGAAGCCACCCACGATGAGGCGCTTGAGGTAGAGTTCGTTGGCAATACGCAAATACAAAGGTGTATCTAATGCGTTGTGATGGGTAATGAACGGACGTGCAGCAGCTCCGCCCGGGATGGGTTGAAGTATGGGCGTTTCCACCTCCATGTAGCCAGCATCGTCAAATATGCGTCGCATTGTACTGATCACGCGATTGCGCTTGCGGAATATTTCTTTTACTCCGGGATTGACAACCAGATCCACATAACGTTGGCGGTAACGAATTTCAGGATCCGTTAATTGGTCGTAGACCTTACCATCGGCATCTTTTTTTACCACCGGAAGTGGACGAAGAGATTTAGAAAGGACCACCAATTCCTTCACATGAAGGCTCATTTCACCCGTTTGTGTGATGAACATGTGTCCTTCTACACCAATAAAATCGCCGATATCCAGGAGCTTTTTGAAGACGTCATTGTACATCATTTTGTCTTCACCAGGACAAATTTCGTCGCGATTCACGTAGATCTGCATGTCTCCAGTTGCGTCGGTAAGGACAGCAAATGATGCCTTTCCCATGATGCGTTTGGTCATCAATCGGCCTGCGATGCGTACGTGCTCAAAGCCCTCTGCGCCTTCTGTGTAGCTGGAAGAGAGGTCTTTAGCATGATGCGTAACGGTGTATTCCGCTGCGGGATAAGGGTCGATTCCTAAGGCTCTTAATTTAGCCAAAGCGGCACGTCTTAGCTGTTCCTGTTCTGATAATAATCTTGCCATGATGCAATGCGTATATTAAGGCAACAAAGATAATTGCCTTTTGTAGCTTAGCAGTATGCGTTTTAGCCGATTTTACCCTTTCCTGTTCGCGTTGTTCACAACCGCATTCTGTCACGCTCAGCCGTATTGGCAAAAAGGGGACCGATTAGGTTATGTAGGGGGCTTTGCGACCTTACAAGGACAGGGCCAGCAGATTGTAAATGCACATATGGATTTGGATTTAGGCGGGAGCCTGTTTCTTACGCCAAAATGGTCGTTCGGCACAGAGGCAGGCTTGAGCTGGGACCCGTTGACACAAAGCGTCAATACCACCGTTCGGGCGCAATACTTGATTTTGGGCCGAAGCGACCTACCGCACAGCGTATTGGCGGATGTTCACGGTGGCTCTGGTTACCACACGAGCCAAACCGTGATGGGCACGAGTTTTTCTTCGAACGATGTAAAGGCGGGGATAGGCCTGCAATACACCTGGTGGATCAGCCAAGGCGCGGGTGTGTATCTCTGGCCACAGTGGTCACGAACAAACGGAGGCCCCAGTGGATTGTGGGGCTGGCAGTTTGATGTTCCCATCGGGGTCCAATGGAATTGGCACCACTAAATCATGAGAAAAGTAGAATTTCAAGATATAGGAACCGTGCGATACGGCCCGGCTTGGGACTTTCAAACGAAGTTGTTTGAGCGTACGGTCGATCAGAAATTGGTCAATCGCAAAACTCCGGAGCTTTCCAAAGAAACCACGGATCACTTGATATTCGTTGAACACCCTCCGGTATTTACCTTAGGGAAGAGCGGAAAGGAAGCACACCTCTTGGTGGATCAAGTCCGATTAAAGGAAGAAGGCATAGATTACCATCCCGTGAATCGCGGCGGGGACATCACCTACCATGGCCCTGGACAAATCGTAGGTTATCCTATTTTAGATTTAGACCACTACTTCACAGATATACATAAATACCTCCGCTACCTTGAGGAGGTGGTTATTAAAACGCTTGCAGAATACGGATTGACTGCTGGCAGGTCAGATGGTGAGACGGGTGTATGGCTGGATGCGGGCACTCCTTTAGCGCGAAAAATTTGTGCCATGGGTGTGAAGGCCTCGCGCTGGACAACAATGCACGGATTTGCACTGAACATCAACACCTCATTGAAGCATTTTGGCTTGATTGTTCCTTGTGGCATTAGCGATAAACCGGTGACTTCGCTACACTTAGAATTGGGCCGCGAGGTCAATCTGGAAGAGGTTAAGGATCACCTGAAGAAGCATTTTGTAGACCAATTCGGTTGTGCCCTGGTGCCAACCACAACCCCTTATACACATGAAAACAGCTAAGCGTGTACTATTCGTACTCATTGTTCTTTTTCTAGCGCTAAAATTCTCTCCTTACGGGTATTTGATCAAAGGAGTGAAGGGCGCATATTTCGATGGACATACCTCTGCACACATTTATGACCGCAAGCATTTTGACCAGCGTGAAATGCCAGTGTTCAACCCAATGCCATTGCCTGTTTCTGAAAAAACGAAGCGTGTTTTGGATGCTGAAACGCGTGAAAAGCTGGAGACCTATAAAACGGCTGGACTGTTGGTCGTAGAGCAGGATGAGATTGTGCTAGAAGCCTACTGGGATGCGCACGATCCGTCAACGATGAGCAACAGTTTTTCCATGGCGAAAAGCATCATCACGATGTTGGTTCAGATTGCGGTTCAAGACGGCTACATTGATTCTTGGGACGACCCCATCACAAAATACATCCCAGAATACGAGATTCCGGAAGGTATTGCAGAGCCCACGTTACGTCATTTCAGCACCATGACCGCGGGTATGCAAATCAAAGAAAATTACAAGGCGCCGTTTTCGAAGACGGCAAAACTGTATTACGGAGACAATGTGATTGAGACCGCATTGTCTATACCTGTAGGCAAACATCCTGCAGGAGAAGTGTTCGAATACCAAAGCGCGCAAACTCAGATTTTAACCATCGCATTGAGCCGCGCTGTGGGTGAAAGTATTTCGAGCTACGCGAACCGCGAACTCTTTGCAAAGGCCGGTTTTGAGTCGGCGGTAACTTGGCATTTGGACCGGGAAGAAGGGTTGGAATTGGGTTTTTGTTGTGTGAACGCAAGTGTTCGTGATTATGCAAAATTGGGCCAATTGGTCTTGCATCACGGAACCATTGACGGCCAGTCTGTCGTGGATTCTTCATTTTTAGCTTTGGCGAGCACAGGCTACCGCAGTCCGGAATACGGTCACGGTTTCTGGATCTATCCTGAGCCGCATCAAAACGTTTTCGCTTTTAGAGGAATGTTGGGTCAAGACATCATTATTGACCGACAACATCATCGTGTGGTAGTGCGCGTAGGAGCGCAAAGTGGCGGAAAATTCACTCGCGACTTCAACCGAGTGGAACTGGCCTTACTGGAGCAAATGGACCGTTGGGATCTTAACTAATGGCTGTACCGGTCGTACATATAGACCAATTGTCCATCGCCTTTGATGGCCACCAGGTATTGCGTGATTTCACCTTTACCTTAAACCCGGGCCAAACCATTGCGGTGGTCGGCGAAAGTGGATCCGGTAAATCCGTTGCGGCACTCATGGCCATGGGATTGTTGGATAAGCGTGCGGAAATTAAGGCGGGCGCTGCCCAGCTTT
Source organism: Cryomorphaceae bacterium (assembly GCA_024638285.1). Classification (GTDB taxonomy): domain Bacteria; phylum Bacteroidota; class Bacteroidia; order Flavobacteriales; family Schleiferiaceae; genus UBA10364. The sequence goes on along the minus strand of JAHEKP010000060.1, from coordinate 8,484 downwards.
TTAGTGAAAATCTTCTTTCTTTTTCTAGCGAAAAGTGGTCGGACCTTCGCGGTAAAGAGGTGGCGATGGTTTTTCAAGATCCCATGACGGCACTACACCCTTCCATACGGATTGGTCGACAGTTAGAGGAGGTGCTGGAACGCCACACGAAGCTGGATCGCGTCGATCGCGAAAAAGCCGTCATCGAAGCGTTGCGTGAAGTGGAAATACCAGAGCCGGGCTTAAGTTCAAAAAAGTACCCACACGAGATGAGCGGGGGGCAACGACAACGCGTGGTCATTGCTATGGCGATGTTGTTAAAGCCTAAATTGATCATTGCAGATGAACCTACAACAGCTTTAGACAAAGCGGTAGAAGGAAAGATATTGGCGCTGTTAAAAAAACTCGTTCGAGAAAGTGGGGCAGCACTTTGGCTCATTTCACACGACCTTGAAGTGGTGGCAGAGGTGGCCGATCAAGTGGTCGTCTTGTTCCGTGGCGAAACCGTCGAATCCGGACCCGCTAAGCAGGTTTTTTCTGCGCCTAAACACCCCTATACGAAGGGGCTTTTGGGATGTCGACCACCGAAGGAAGGACGTCCATTTCCACTGCCCGTGCTGGATGATTTTTTGAATGACACTGTTCCTTCAAAGCAGGCCGAATTAACGGCCCCCACCGCTGCTGAAGAGGTAATGACCATTAAGGGCTTACGTATTGGGTTTGATCGAAGGTTGGGGTTCCGAAAGACCAAACAATGGATCATAAACGGCATCGACTTGCACCTAAAAAAGGGAGAAACGTTAGGACTTATAGGGCCTTCTGGTAGCGGAAAGAGCTCAATAGGTCGTGCCATTGTGGGATTAAATAGCTTTGAATCAACAAACTTTTCCTACACGGGAGATGCGAGCAAAATCCAATTCATTTTTCAAGATCCTTTCAGCGCGTTAAACGGCAGTAAACGAATCGGTTGGATATTAGACAGTGTGCTCAAGCGTCACCGTAGCGAACTATCACCTATGCAGCGCTTGAAAGAAGCACAATCCTTGCTGGAAGAGGTGGGTTTATCTGCCGCGGATTTAAGAAAGCGTCCAAAGGCGTTCTCCGGTGGTCAACGTCAGCGTATCGGTATTGCTCGCGCATTGGCGGCAGCGCCAGAGGTTCTGATTTGTGATGAGAGTGTAAGTGCACTGGACGTCAGTGTTCAGTCTCAAGTTCTGAACGTGTTGAATGGCATCAAAAAAAATCGGGGCCTGAGTATGATTTTCATCTCTCACGACCCCGATGTGATTCGGTATATGTGTGACCGGATAGTGGAACTTACCCCTGTGGATTAATTGCTGCGGTCCTCAAAATCCTCCGTTTTTTTACGCTGATAGGCACGCACACCAAAGTAGATTACTCCTAAAAGCATTACGGCCCAGAATCCGAAGTATAAAACGCCGAAGATCATTATTTCAGTTTTACTGCCGTGCCGTAAGCCAGCATTTCTGCGGCGCCTTGCATAACCATTGAAGTAGTGAAACGAACGTTGATGACCGCATCCGCGCCCATGGACTGTGCATCTTTGACCATGCGTTGGAAGGCTTGTTCACGACTTTGCGCTTGCAAGCGAGTGTATTCGCTGATTTCCCCACCGACAATATTTTTCAGACCGGCAAAAATATCGCGGCCAATGTTGCGTGCACGAACAGTGCTTCCGCGGGAGATGCCTAGGATTTCTGAAACTTCTTTTCCAGGAATGCTGGCGGTAGTAGTGGTAATCATACTTGTTTATTTAGACGTTCTAAGTTAATTAATTGAACCTAAAACGCGTTTCATAAAACCATTAAGTGCGTCTTTCTTAGGAGTACCGTTGGTGATTTCTTTATTCACCTCAAGCGAACCATAGAGGTTTGAGATGAGTTCTCCGATCACTTCAAGTTCTTCGTCTTTAAGTGTTGGCACGTCGGCCAGAGATTCAAGCACTTCAATAGTTTCATGAATGTAGTCTTCATCGTTTGCTTCGACAAAATTGACCAGGTGTTTGATGATAGGGATTTTCATAGAGCTTCTTTTTCAAGAACAAAGTTAAGAGCCGTACGCTATCAAAAATCAGAAGGTCTATAGATTCGCCTTATCAGCGTATTGGTTTTCTGTGAGGTTCGGCTGAATGCGGTGAATAATTGGACATAAATTGGTCAAAAACCAATTTTTCTGTGGCGTAACTTAGAGGTCACAACCTCAACGACTCAAAAATAGACCCTATGAAACGAGGAATATCTACGCTGATTTTAGTTGCCGCACTGCTGCCGCTGACCGCTTTGGCCCAGATTTTATCTATTACTCCGGCTTTTCCTTCGCAGAATGATACGGTGACCATCATTTACGATGCGACGGAAGGAAATGGCGCCTTAACAGGTGTGGTTCCAGTATATGCGCACGCTGGGTTGATCACCAACCAAAGCACTTCGGCGACGGATTGGAAGCATGTGCAGGGGAATTGGGGCACGGCGGACGCTTCGGTGTTGATGACCAACCTTGGTAATAATTTACACAAGATTGAATACCATATGCCGACTTTTTACGGTTTTGGGAGTAGTGTTGTTGTACAACAAATGGCCTTTGTATTCCGCAATGCCAGCGGAAGTATCGTCGGTCGAGATCCAAACGGGAGTGATATTTATTATGACGTCTATCCGGCGAATGCGGGCTTGATTGCCCAATTTCTAGCGCCTGAAACCACACAACTGATCAATAGTGGCGATTCTTTAGAATTTGTGATTGCATCGAATCAAAAGCCGGACATGAAAGTCTACGATAACGGTGTATTGGTTTTCCAAGACTCTACGAAGCAAGAGAGTTTTTTCTTAGGCAGCACCGTGGGCGGGATTCACACGGTTGTACTACAGGCCGATTATGGCACTACAACGGTTTATGATACGGCGTTTTATGCAGTACAAGGCCCGCTAAACGTCGGCGTTATGCCCGGCGGAATGGAGCAGGGGATTAATGAACTCAACGATACAACAGTATTTTTTAAACTCTTTGCACCGTTTAAGAATCGGGTCTATTGTTTGACCTCGCTAAATGACTTTTTACCCGATACCCTTAATGCAATGACGCGCACTCCGGGGGGTTCTTGGTGGTTCTTAGAAATGACAGTCCCAGCAGGACAGCCCTTTACCTATCAGTACGTCATTGACGGTGACTTACGGGTTGCGGATCCTTACTCAGAACAGGTTTTAGACCCTTGGAACGACGGATACATATCCAGTGCGACCTATCCCAACTTACCTGATTATCCTAATGGGAAAACTACAGGGATTGTTTCCTTATACGAAACGGCAAAGCCAGCCTATCAATGGAAGAACAACACCTTTAATGCACCCGACAAAGAGGAGCTATTGATTTATGAATTGCTCATTCGTGACTTCGTTTCTACACGCAATTACCAATCGTTGATTGATACGCTAGATTATATTGAGCGTCTAGGTGTAAACGCCATAGAATTGATGCCCAATTCTGAATTTGAGGGCAATTCCAGCTGGGGATATAACCCCTCTTTTCACATGGCGCTGGACAAATACTACGGCACGCCGGATAAATTCCGCGAGTTTGTAGATAGCTGCCACAGCCGCGGGATTGCGGTGATTATGGATCAAGTCTTTAACCACGCTTTTGGACTAAACCCCATTGCACAAATGTGGTGGGACAGTGCCAACAACAGACCTGCAGCGAACAATCCGTATATGAACCAGAACTGTCCGCACCCACCTAACTGTTGGGGGAACGACTTTGACCATTTTGTTCAGCCTACAAGGGATTACATGGACCGGATCAACACGTATTGGATAGAAAACTTCAATATCGACGGTATCCGATTTGACTTTACAAAGGGTTTCACGAACAGTTCTAACGCAGATAGTTACCAGTCCACGCGAATTGCTGCTTTGAAGCGTATGGCGGACGTATGCTGGAATGAAGATTCAGATTTCTACGTCATTCTCGAACACTGGGGACCCAATCAGGAGGAAAAGGAATTGAGCGACTATGGCATGTTACTCTGGGGAAATACCGCGCATCAGTACTATGAGGCGGCCATGGGATTCACTCAGGACAGTGATTTTAAATGGGGCATCTATAAGGAGCGCGGATGGAACGACAAGCACCTGATCAGCTACATGGAAAGCCACGACGAGGAGCGCGCTTCCTACAAGATCAAAACCTACGGTAATGCAAGCGGTGGGTATGACACCAAGACTTTGGCTACGCGTGCGGACCGCATCATTCAAGCAAGCGCGTTCTTCTACACCATTCCTGGGCCCAAGATGATCTATATGTTTGAGGAATTGGGCTATGATATTTCCATTGATAATCCTTGTCGCGTTTGTGAAAAACCCATTCTTTGGAACTATTACAACGACCAGTACCGTCAGAAAATCTATTTCTACATGGCTTCGATGATGGACATGCGCAAGAAATACGATGTGTTCAACACGTCGAACTTTAGCTATGCACTGAACGGGTCTTCTAAGCGCATTAACCTCAATGGGTCTTCCATGAAGGCCACCGTAGTTGGTAATTTTGGGGTTACGCAAAAAGACGTTTATCCGAACTTCCAGCAGACGGGCATTTGGTATGATTACTTCACCGGAGACAGCATCAGCGTCACAAATGCTTCAGCGCCAATTTCTTACGCACCCGGCGAATGGCACATCTATACGGATGTGAAGCTCACAGACGCCGCGTTTATGGATATTGCTGAGGTTGGTTTGGCGGAAGTGAAACCGTTCATGGCCTTCCCGAACCCAAGCCAAGGAACGATGGATCTACTGCTTGATTTTGCTGAAGGTACGCGTGTGAATTGGACGCTCGTAGACCTCAACGGTCGTGTAGCGGCGCAAGGTGAAATTCAAAGCGAAGGTCCGATGATTGAGCCGATGGATTTCAGCACGCTCGCGAAAGGGATGTACATCTTAAACCTCACCACGCCAGAACAGCACTACACGGAGCGCGTGGTATTGCAATAAGCACAAAAAAACCCGGCCGCAGGCCGGGTTTTTTATTTAGTTGATCAAGTGAACCCCTTCTTTATCTTGGGTGATAACCCCTTCGTGTTCGAGAGATTTGAGCAGTCGGCTAACCACCTCTCTTGAGGTACCGAGCTCAGATGCCATTTTTACTTTGGACAAGGCCACGCCTTTGCGGCCACTTACGCGACAACGCATTTCAATATAGGCGCGCAGACGTGCACCTAGTTGCTTAAAAATGGCGTTGTCTACCAGGCTGAGCAGCTCTTCGAAACGCTTACGGAAATTGGCCAGTTCATACATTCTCCACTCTGGATACTTTGTAGCCATGGTGTTCAATTCGCCAATAGGCACGTTCAAAATCACAGCAGGCGTCTCCGCCTCCACGGTGATGGGCATTTCGCCATTCGGTAGGGTAGAAAAAGCCGCACACGGGCAAATCTCACCGGGCGTTAAGAAATACAACAACAACTCTTTTGAAGGGTCGTCTTCATCTCCACGAACCACGCGCGCATTTCCCTCCAAAATGATGGGTAAAAAGCAAGCTTCAATTCCATAATCCAGAATCAAACCGCCCTTTTTATAATGCTCTATTTCCCCAACCTCAATGAGGTGTTGGCGTAACTCAGCGCTCAATTCTGGGGCAATGGTTTTTAGGATATGATCGATGTCCATAGCGCGTATAATTGGTGGTTTGAAGTTAGCAAAATCCTAGTAAGTTCATGGGGCCAATTTTATCCCAATCCCTCATATACTTTTTGGGCCATTAGGACTAAATCAGGACTGAACCCACGTGGCGCCGCGGGCGTTTTCTCAAATACTGGAATATTTTCCGCCTCAATGGTCACTCCCGTCGCTTTGGCGATGCGCTCCACCACCTCTGACGGGCGAGCCAAAAACTCCTCATAGCGAATGAATTCCACCCCGCCCAAACCTTGCGCATAGCTGTAGTACTCGATCCAACGCTCCAACCAAAAATCCAATTTCTGGCGGTCGCGCTCGTCGCCGAGGGCGCCGAGGTCAAAAGGTAATTGGCCCTGTCCAAACTCATGGTGCCCTAACCAATTCATATAGGTCAACACAAACGGGTCTTCCGCCTGCTCCTTGCTAAACTTCAAATGCTGCTTGTACAAGCTGTAGGCGTGCTCGAGCGGCTCGCGTACCAACACAAACACCTTCATGTCCGGATTCTGTGTTAGGAGCGACGGCAAACGAAGCACCGCGTTGTTATTCTTGGCTAAATAGACCTCGCCGGGCTGGCACAGACTCTTGTAATAGCGTCGGTACTGCTCGTTCTCTTCAGTACGCAACTCGTGGCGCACCAACCGGTCCTTCTTCACGAATCGATCGCCCGTAACTACCTTGAAGAAATATTCCTCCAACGCCTCCACGCTCGCGAGCCCCACCTTGATCCCGTCGCCGTGCGCGCGCTCTTGTTGCTCTTTGCGGCTGGGGCGGTAGAATTTGGCCCATAATCTTGGGGCGAGCAATACAGGCATATTGCTGTAATCCAGGGAACGGAACGGACCGCGCTCACTTAGAGTACGCGTTAAGGCCGTCGTCCCCGCCCGGGCCAGCCCGGTGACCAACACCGCGCTCACCGCGCCGCTCTCCACAGGATGCTCCACGCCTTTGATTTGGCGCTTCAATAAGGCCTTGCCGATGTGGTAATGGTCGAGGATGAGGTGATGGAATAATTGGGCCATGGCGCCATAGGCGCTCTTTTGCTTCCGAGGGTAGAGGAATGGTAAGACTGTCCCTGCGGTGAATACGCCAAACTTCCAGCCTGCGCTCAGGGTATCCAACCAAAACATCCCGGGAAAATACCAATAGGTCCACGCGGTCGCCCCCAACACCACGGCTAAAAAAGCCAAGGTCTTCCCTAGGGCCACCACAGTGGCATTGGTCGCTTTGTTTACCGCGGCGAATTTGTCGTCCTCTTCAAGGTCGGAGATGAGAATGTCGAGCAGGCCGACACTGCGGCGTGCAAGAACAAAAAAAGGAGCCTGCATCCATAGCACCCCTATTCCGAGAATGATCCCCGAAATAAGCGGAAAGGCTATGAGTAGCGCCTCGAACATTTACTTTTTACGCGCTTTCTTGATGCCGTACCAAATGCGGTAGCCGAAGGCGAAAACAATCAGCAAAAGCACCAAGGCAATCAAGATTCCAGCGCCTACGCCCAAACCTGGGCCGATGTATAATAGTGGAGTGGTCATGCGTGTTGTATTTACGGCTGCAAAATACGCCGCATCTGCCGAATTGCCCTATTACCAAGCACCTATTTCTGAATCCATCCACGCTAATCGCTGCTCCAGATAGTTGCGAAGGAACGCTACTTCGCCGGCGTGATTGACCGTATTGCCATTCGCTGTTTTCCATCGGTTGTAGTTGCGATCGATGGCACCTGCTTGGACTAACCGGTCCTCGGTATCGCTAATCAATCCAAAGATGGCGGCATCGCTGAGAGCGCCGCTGCGGAGGCTAGTCCAGCGAGCTTTGACTTCTGCGGTGAAGAGTGGGTCTTCTAGGAATCGGTCCCACCAGAAAGGAAGCATCCACGCATCTTGATTTACGTGGTCGTTGTAGTTGCAAATCCAATCGTCCCAAGGTACGCGACCTTGGCGTCCGTAGCCAATGTTGAAGTCCCAGATGGGCCCAAAGCGGAGCTTGCCACTGCGCGGTTTGTGTAGAAAGGTGGAGATCCGGTAGGCGTCGATATTGCCGCCGAGCTCGTTCATGATAAAGCCGTCCACGAAACTTTCCAGGTCGATATAATCGAGATAGGTGCGAGAGGAGCCACTGAGGTCGTCGGTAAGGAGGGCAGTCTCAAAATCGTTGATATAGCCCTGAATGTATTGGCGTTGCGCATAGGTCATCTCGGTCGGGCCAGGGTGCTCGTACAAGAAGTAGGTCTCGAGCCATTGGTCATCGTGGTAGGGGGGACGGAAGGGATCTATGGTCATGCTGTCGCCGTAAATATCATAGTGCGAACGGAAGCTATTTCCGGAGGTGTAGACCGCATCATCGCCCCAATTATTGTCGTAATACTCCAGCGGTTGCCCCACAGGTGCGTCGCCCGCAGTCTTGTCGATTTTCAGAATATATCCCCCGGTAATGCCGGGTTCGCTATCGCCGTTCGGGCTACCTACATCAATGCGCAACGGATCTGCTTTGAGCTTTTCCATTAAGATGTAGAGGCCGTCGTAGCGGCCATTGACGCGGAGCTCCACCCAGCGGCAGCGGCTGGCGTACTGCCCCATTGATCGGGCCAGTTCGTAGCTGATGTAGTGGTGCATGAGCGTAGGGTCGAAGGCGTAGAAATTATCAGGATCTGTGGCGCGGAAGACGTGCCCCATGAGAATCCAGTCGGACTCTGCCGGCATGCCTAATAGGCTTTGAGAGCGGTCGTCTCCGCCGACGCGTGTTTCTATGCTGTAGGACTTTTTATCGCTGACTCGGTAGGAGGTACTGCCGCGGTATTCGATGCCGATGG
>JAHEKP010000056.1 GCA_024638285.1 Cryomorphaceae bacterium | reverse complement strand
ACAAATACACAATACATTTTAATGCATACAAAACCCGAAGCTTCGTCTGAGCTCGTCAAGAAATTTGTCGTAGAAGGACTACAGGAAATCAAAGGACAGAACATTACTGTTTTAGACCTACGAGAAATAGAAAATGCAGTCACCGATTTTTTCATCATCGCAGAGGGAAATTCGAATACTCAGGTAAATTCTTTATCCGACAGCGTGCACAAAGTAGTGCGTGAAAACGTTGGGGATAAACCGTGGCACATTGAAGGACGTGATAATTCAGAATGGGTACTCATGGATTATGTCACCGTTGTGGTGCACATCTTCCAAAAAGGAATCCGCGAGTTTTATGATTTAGAGAGCCTTTGGGGCGATGCGGAAATAACAACTATAGAAAACGATTAGGCCTTATGGCAGATAATCCCAACCAGAATCAGATCGACAAGCTGAAAAAACAGTTTGCAAAAAATAAAGGCTCAAACGGTGACGGTAAAAAGCCCGGTACACCGAAAAAAGGTGGCAATAGGTTTAACTTCTATTGGATCTACATCATCGTATTTGCCCTGTTCATAGGTATGCAAATCTTCAGTGCCATGAGCTTTAGCGCAAAAAATTCGAATTATAATGAATTTGAACAAGCTTTAGATTTAGGCGATGTAGATCGCGTAAATATCATCAATGAACGCAAGATCCAGGTCTTTATTAAAGAACAAAGCCTTAAGGAAAGTGAACGTTATGATGAAGTGAGTAAAACTAATCTTGGTGATGCCATTAATCCAGGCCCTCATTATGTATTTGAAATGCCTTCTACCACTTTCGAAGACCGCTTAAAAGGGTATTACGAGTTGCGCGACACAAAAGACCGCATCCCTGTGGATTACCAATCGCAGGATAATTTCCTAGGCGATATTATTTCGTGGGTTTTACCATTGGTATTGATGGTCGCAGTATGGATGTTCATCATGCGCAGAATGTCCGGAGGAGCCGGCGGTGGCGCTGGCGGTGGATCTCAGATTTTCAATATTGGAAAATCAAAAGCGAAAGTCTTTGATAAGGATACTGAAGTAAAAACCACTTTTAATGATGTGGCTGGTATGACCGGCGCAAAAGAAGAAGTATTGGAGGTTGTAGACTTTTTAAAAAATCCTAAGAAATATACAGACTTAGGCGGTCGCATCCCTAAAGGCGTCATGCTATCAGGCCCTCCGGGAACTGGCAAAACGTTGCTCGCAAAGGCGGTAGCCGGTGAAGCAAAAGTTCCTTTTTTCTCGCTTTCAGGCTCCGATTTCGTTGAGATGTTTGTAGGTGTAGGTGCATCACGCGTTCGTGATCTGTTCAAACAGGCAAAGGAAAAATCACCTTGCATCATCTTCATTGATGAGATTGACGCAATTGGTCGTGCCCGTGGGAAGAATAATTTCTCAGGCGGTAATGACGAACGTGAAAATACCTTGAACCAATTGCTTACCGAAATGGACGGGTTTGGCACAAATGAGCATGTGATCGTAATGGCCGCAACTAACCGTGCAGACATTCTAGATCGTGCCTTGATGCGTGCGGGCCGATTTGATCGAATCATCTATGTAGATCTACCGGAATTGACGGAACGAGAGGCCATATTTGGCGTCCATCTAAAAGGCATCAAAACCGACGATACCGTTGATGTGGCGCTTTTGAGCAAACAAACACCAGGGTTCTCTGGTGCAGATATAGCCAACGTTTGTAACGAGGCGGCACTCATTGCCGCACGTAAAGAGAAGAAAGTGGTTGGCAAGCAGGATTTCTTAGATGCCGTTGACCGTATTGTTGGTGGCCTAGAGAAGAAAACCAAAATCATTACCGAAGCGGAGAAAAAGGTCATCGCATACCACGAAGCGGGCCATGCGGCCACTTCTTGGCTGCTGGAACACGCGGCTCCTCTAGTCAAAGTCACCATCGTTCCTAGAGGTCGTTCCCTAGGCGCCGCATGGTACTTACCTGAAGAACGCCAAATCACTACGGCAGATCAAATGCTAGATGAAATGTGCGCCACTATGGGTGGTCGCGCTGCAGAGAAAGTCATCTTCGATAAAATCTCTACAGGTGCCTTAAGTGATCTTGAGAAGGTCACTAAGCAAGCGCGAGCGATGGTAACGGTCTATGGATTGAACGATGTACTGGGCAATGTCACTTACTATGATAGCCAAGGGCAAAATGAATATGCCATGGATAAACCCTATTCAGAACAAACGGCTGAAACCATCGATCAGGAAATAAGTAAAATCATAGAAAAGCAGTACGAACGAGCTATCGATATGTTGGAAAACAATCGTGAAAAACTCGATCAATTGGCCAATTTATTACTTGAAAAGGAAGTAATCTTCAAAGAGAATGTTGAAGAGATCTTTGGTAAACGTCCCTGGGATAAAGAGGAGGAAAAGAAGGACGAAAAAGCTGAGGCAACACCAGCTGCAGTTCCTACCGAATCTGCAACAGAGGCCGAAGCGCCCACCCTTGAAGAGGTGATGACCCCAGAATCAACTGAGGATACTAACAACATTGGTGTTGAAAAAGCAGTGAATCCTTCCGAGGATGTTGCTGCATCGAAGGAAGAATGAGCCTTTAGCACAAAGTAGCGCTTCAGAACCGCGGCCCGTTGGGCCGCGGTTTTTTGTTAATAGCTACGAGGCGCGGACAGTGGTATTTAGTCCACACGTATTATTTTTGATAAAACGTACAACGCGTCATGGCAAAATCCTCTGGATTTCTTTCAAAACTTAAAAGCAGTCTACTCGGTAAAAGCGAGAAGACAGAAGAAAGTGCTGCAGGAAAGTTTGCGCCTAGGCAAGAGGAGCCTTTAGATATCAAGTTCGTTCAGACGTTCACGGAAGGCGGCGGAAATTTCATGTACTGTACGAACTTACAAGAAGCCGTTCATGCCTTAGAACAATATGCTGGCGATCATCATTGGCGTGGTGTATATGTATCGAGCCCCGCAATAGCAGATTGGAGTAATCACACAAAATTGGATACCACGTTTGAGAACGACGGCCAGTTTGCCGCAGTGCTAAGCACCTGTGAAGCGCTCATTGCATTCAATGGTGGCATCATGATTCATTCGCACCATACCGGCGGCAGAAAGTTAGGAGACCTCCCTAAGCACCACATACTTATTGCATATACTTCCCAAATCGTACCCAATCTTAGAGACGGTCTGACTGCAATCAATCAAAAATACCGTGATAACAGACCTTCTAACATTGCAGTAATTCGTGCGCCGCATGATCAAGCAGTAGAATTGGCTTCTGCAGATCCAAACAAAGGGAGAACGGTCTTTCTTATCCTCATTGAAGACGAAGCCTAATGGGAAAACGTGCACTCTTTGGAGCCTTATACGCTGCCGTACTTATTGGACTTTTGGGATTCACTCCTTTTGGCACCGTTCTTCTTATGGCATTCACCATCTTACTGCTGAATGAAGGAGCGAAACTGTTGAACATAGAACCCAACTATATCCGGATTCTCGCAGTCCTGGGTATGCTGTTTTTAGCAAACGTAAACTTTGGAACGAGCCAAGAACTGGTCTTGACCACTGTAGGCTTTAGTATACTTCTCGCCTTTGGCGCCTTGCGTGCGGAGGAACCTGCATCTGAGATGCGAAAGACATTATTTTTAGTAGCGTACATCTGGTTGCCCATGACGCTAGTCATTCAACAGAGTTGGGAATTCCCGGAACTCATCTTATTTATTTTCGTGATGATCTGGGCTTCAGATACATTCGCTTATCTGGCAGGCAGGAGTTTCGGCAAACGTCCATTTGCACCCAAATTATCACCTAAGAAAACTATTGAAGGCTTTGTAGGTGGCTGTATTGGAACCCTACTTACCGGTGCTATTTTGAACCACTATTGGGACCTAGTTCCAAATGCCGTTGCCATAGCCATGGCACTTACCACCAGTATTGCGGCGCCATTTGGAGATTTAATCGCCTCTGCCTTGAAGCGCGAAGCCAATGTAAAAGATTCGGGCGTATTTTTACCCGGGCACGGAGGCGCGCTAGACCGACTAGACAGTTTTCTAACTGCTGCTCCACTCTCTGTACTCATTTATAGTTATTTGATATGACCATCCATAAAGAAGGAAAAGGAACGCTTACCGTTTCATTCATCGCACTGTTTATAATGAATGCGCTCGTTCAATATTTGACCGATTTGCAATGGCTACACATCGCAACACTTGCCCTCAGTGTTGTGCTCTATGCTGTTGTGCTGCAATTTTTTCGCAATCCTAAGCGCACGGTTACATTAAACCCTGACGCCATTATCTGTCCCGCAGACGGAAAAGTTGTGACCATTGAAGAAGTCTTTGAAGATGAAATTCTAAAAGACAAGCGCATACAAGTATCCATCTTTATGTCGCCATTCAATGTGCACGTCAACCGCTATCCATTGGGAGGAAAGGTGGCAGAAGCCATACATCACGAGGGAAAATTCCTTGTAGCGTGGCACCCAAAAAGCTCGACACTAAACGAACGTACAACCGTAACGATAGATAATGATCGTTGGGGCAAAGTCCTGTTCCGCCAAATCGCTGGGGCTGTTGCACGTCGTATAGTTATGTATGCAAAACCCGGTGATTTAGCGCTTCAGGGTTCAGAGTACGGCTTTATTAAATTTGGCTCTCGTGTGGACTTGTTCCTGCCTTTAGACAGTGAAATCCTGGTAAAAGAGGGAGAAATTGTCAAAGGAGGTATTACTGAATTGGCAAAACGCCCATAATTCATCGCAGCGTCTAAGCGAGCAGATTTTTAGTCCAATCCAGGACCAATTCGAATTGATCCTCACGATTCATGGTACTATTGTCTAACGTACGTGCATCTTCTGCGGCAATAAGCGGTGAATCTGAACGCTCCATATCCGCTTTGTCCCGTGCCTTTAGATTTTCAAGCACCTCTTGAAAAGATACCCCTTGTTCTTTTTGATCCAATTCTGCCTTACGACGCGCCGCCCGAACATCGTCAGAAGCCGTCATAAAGATCTTGAGTTCGGCATTTGGAAAAACTACGGTTCCTATATCGCGGCCGTCCATGACTACGCCGCCGTTGCGACCCATGGCCTGCTGTAAGGCAACCAAGTGGCGTCGTACTTCAGACAGCTTTGCAACGTGGGAAACGACATGACTCACAGCCATTTCTCTAATTTCCTCTTCAACGCGCTGACCATTCAAAAAGGTAGCATTGACACCGTCCGCATCCAACTCAAAAGTAATTTGCACCTGGTCTAGTGTACTTTCAATCGCAGCAGCATCGCAACCGCTTTCTTTACTCACCCAACCCTTACGCAAGGCATAAAGCGCCACCGCACGGTACATCGCCCCAGAATCTACATAGACGTAACCCATGGATTTTGCCAGCGCCTTTGCAAGCGTACTTTTTCCAGTCGAGCTGTGTCCATCAATGGCAATTGTGAGCGGCTTGGTCATGAAGGAGTAGTTATAAATTCAAGTTCAAAGATAGCGTATTCATACGCCCAGCGACACTTCGTAATTCATTGGCAAAGTGCAACTGGAACTTTGAAAAATAGACCGATGCACCCAACGTAAAGCCGCCGCTCGTTCTGCGATCAGATAAAGCCATCTCGTATTGACGTCTGAAGCTGTATCCAGCGATAAGATGCAAGCGCTGGGTGGGTAGAAATTCTAAAGATCCACTAAAGTGACGTAAGCCTAGATTTAATAAAGATTGTGTCCCCTGAGTCGTCTGACCTGAAACTGGATCTACCGTAACAAGATTAGGATCGTCGTAGCCTAAATTAGGTCGGTTTAACTGATCTGCTACTACTGCCCAGCGAAATGGCGCATGTTCCAATTTTTGTCCGAATGCCACTAAGAGATTCAGAGGCAGTGCCTCTCGACTTCCTGCAAAAGTGGAAAGTTGCCTACCCGAATTCTTTAACAATACTGCAACATCTAACCCGCTCTCTAGGCGCGTCATAGCCTGAAGATCAAATGCCAATGCCCAGCTCTGGTAACTTTCGTACGTTCCGTTCACCAATTTTCCGGTCATCCCAAAACGCCAGTTACGCCATTCAGCCAGCGGCGTCCCCAGCGTTAACGCAATATCTCCAGCATAGAACACACCTAAGTTATTGCCCCATACATCCGTGGAAGTAAATTCGCCATATTGAATGGTTTGGGCAGCTGCAATTACTGGATGTCCTTTAATTCTAAAGCCGTAACTACCTTGAAGCAACTGAATACCTTCTCCCAATGCAGCTGCACTCATTTCTAATTGAAACAATGTGCTGTCATTAAGCAACAGTGGGTTTTGAACCGCAAAGGCTCCAACAGGTCCCGGGTTAATGTAGGCTGTATTACCCATAGCAGAACTTCCGGCAAAAACACTACGGTCCAGAAACGAGAACACACTGGAACCTCCGCTTTGCGCAAGGGCCAGCGAACTCCAAAGTACAGTTATGGTAAGGGCTCTTATCAAGTTTTTTTCACTTCCACAGGTACTAGCTTCTTAGCGTTTTTCACCTTTTGACCTAAGATAGCTAAATCTAGAACTTCTTGCATTTCACGAACGTAATGGAACGTCATTCCTTTTAAATAATGCGCCTCTATCTCCTCAATGTCTTTACGGTTCTTATCGCAAAGTATAATAGTCGTAATCTTCGCACGCTTTGCCGCTAAGATTTTTTCTTTTATTCCACCCACTGGCAATACCTTACCGCGAAGGGTAATTTCTCCTGTCATGGCAAGTTTTGCGGCCACACGTTTTTGAGTGAATAAACTCGTCAGTGCTGTCAATAATGTAATCCCAGCCGATGGACCGTCTTTAGGAATGGCACCTTGGGGTACGTGAATATTAATGTCATACGAAGTGAAGAGCTTAGGATCAATACCTAAATCCTCCGCATTGCTCTTCAAATAAGCCAATGCAATGGTTGCACTCTCTTTCATTACGTCGCCAAGATTCCCCGTTACGATCACTTTTCCACTACCTCTGCTTATAGAGCTTTCAATGAATAAGATGTCTCCGCCCACAGGCGTCCATGCCAATCCTGTGACCACCCCAGCGTGGTCGTTGCCCTCATAACTATCGCGTTCTCTAGAAGGGCCAAGAATAGTGCTTATAGCATCTTTTTCAATCTTCACAACTTCCGCATCACCCATAGCGATATCCTTTGCCGTATGACGAATAAGTTTTGCCACCTTTTTGTCTAACGAACGAACACCACTTTCACGAGTGTACCCTTCTACAACCGCCTTTAATTCAAGCTTACCAATACTGAATTGGCCCTTTGTTAATCCATGATTTTCAAGCTGTTTCGGCACTAAATGACGTTTAGCAATTTCCACTTTTTCCTCTGTGGTGTAGCCAGAGACGTCTATGATTTCCATCCGATCTAATAAGGCGGGTTGAATAGCACCAAGGTTGTTCGCCGTGGCAATAAAGAAAACCTTACTCAAGTCGTACCCCATTTCCAGATAGTTGTCGTAGAAACTGTTGTTTTGTTCCGGATCTAAAACTTCCAACATAGAGGAAGACGGATCGCCACCTACGCCGTAACTTAATTTATCAATCTCATCCAAAATAAAGACGGGATCATTGGAACCGGCCTTCTTCATGTTTTGCAGTACACGTCCAGGCATAGCACCTATATAGGTTTTCCGGTGTCCACGAATTTCAGCTTCATCCCGCAGTCCACCTAAAGACATACGTACATAAGGACGTCCCAGTGCTTCAGCCACCGACTTACCTAACGAAGTCTTACCTACCCCTGGAGGCCCAGCCAAACATAGAATAGGGCTTTTCATATCTCCTTTAAGCTTGAGAACAGCAAGATGCTCTAAGATGCGTTCTTTCACTTTTTCCAAACCATAATGGTCGTTATCCAGTGCCTTTTGAGCCGATTTCAGATTGATACTTGAATTACCCTTGCTCTCGAAAGGCAAGTCAAGCATAAATTCTAAATAGTTGCGCTGTATGGCGAATTCAGGCATCTGTGGATTCAACCGTTGCAACTTACGCAACTCCTTTTCAAAGTGTTCAGCCGTCTTTTTGTCCCAGGTTTTTCCTTTTGACTTTTGACGCATTTCTTCGATATCACCTTCACTGCTATTGCCTCCCAATTCTTCTTGAATGGTTTTCATCTGCTGGTGCAAGAAATATTCGCGTTGCTGCTGATCGAATTCGTGTTTTACTTTATCGTGAATTTCATTCTTCACTTCAAGCATTTTTAACTCACGATTCAAACCTTCTAGCACCTTAACCGCACGTTCCTTCAGGGAGTCTAATTCTAAAACCTCTTGCTTTTTCTCCAGCTTCATGCTGCTGTTCGATGCTATGAAGTTGAGCAGGAATGTGTTACTCTTGATGTTATCTAATGCCGCTTGCGCCTCGCTAGGAATGTGTGGGCTCTCTTGGATTAATCTGGCCGCAATGTCCTTAATGGAATCCATAAGTACGGTGAATTCTGCGTCATCCTCAGCTGGAACAAACTCCGGAAGGAATTCAACCTTCGCCATATTGAATGGCTCAGTCTCTACCCACTCTAATATTCTAAAGCGCTTCTTACCCTGAATGATGATCGTTGTATTTCCATCAGGCATTTTAAAACTCTTAACGATCTGCGCCAATGTTCCAGTTGGGAACACCTCAGCTTGACCAGGGTCTTCCGTATTGCCATCGCGCTGAGCAATCATTCCAACGAATTTCTGATCCTCTTTAATACTCTTAATTAACCGAAGACTCTTGTCGCGACCGGCTGTGATAGGTGCAACTACTCCCGGAAAAATCACCGTGTTGCGCAGGGGCAAAATAGGGAGTAGTTCGGGGAGTTGGTCGTCATGAATTTCAACCTCTTCATCAGAGGTCATTAAAGGAATAAATTCCGTGCTTTCGCTGATAATATCGCTAAGTGACAATGTGTCCATATTCATCCAAATCAATTAAGGGTTTGCCTTAAATTCTGCGTCATGCTGTCACTTAAGGTCAAAAAAGGGCCACTCTTTTGGAGGGCCCTATATATGGTTCAAAGGCTGTGCCGAACTTATTGCTCGAAGAAACCTAAACTCATTCCGAATTTAAATGTAACGCTTCCATCGAGTGCATTTCGCTCTGCGGGATTCGCGTCTAAGTATTCTTGGGTATAATTAAAACCTTCCACGTTAGAAACGCCAAATCCATTGTAATAGATACCCAGATTGTAAAAACTTTTCAGCGATCTACGAATCCTCCAACCAAAACCAACGGCATAAGTGTAGGTATGACCGGTTCCAGGATACAAAGCAATTTCCTCAGGGTACTGTGCATTCGTATTTAAATGTGGTTGGTAGGTTAAGGCACCTACCCCAACATGAATGAATGGCGTATGGTGATTGCGTTGATTGTATTTCCCAAATGGAATGAAATGCACATTCGTGAAGACATTCACATTTAAAAGGTCCGTATCAACCTGATAATCACGAGTTGCGTTTCCGTGAAGATTGTCGTGACTGTAAATACTACCGTAGTTTACATCCGCGCCTAAACTCAGTAAACTATTGAAGTTGTACTTTAATTGCGTCCCCAATCCAAAACGAGCCTCCTGAGTCAATGCACCAAGACTCCCTCCATTGACATCACCAAGGTAATTCTGTGTCATTGCATAACCGCCCAATTCTAAAAAAGCTGTTGTACGCTGTGCACTTGTGCTAAAAGTCGTTCCGACCATTGCCGCCACAAAGGCGATGTATTTTATATTCTTCATAATCATTGTGAATCCCTCAAAAATACCAATTTATTATCGTCAAACGTGTGCATTCGGTACCCCATTTCACGGAAGGATGTTAACGACTCCAATTTCTTAATATTGTTGTCTAAACACCAACGCACAAATGCACCTCGCGCCTGCTTACTAAAGGCTGATACCGACTTCATTTGACCGTTTTTCATTTGCTTGAAATCAATCTGAACAAATGGGTGCTTCACATTCTTCCAGTCAATTGCCTTACTGTATTCGCCACTGCAAGCATCTAAAATGAACGATGCGTCAACATCATTTATCCATTGCGTTAAAATGGGACGCCACAAACTGTATAAATTTTTATGCGCCGCTACTTCCAAACGTGATTGCATTTCCAAGCGGTAGGGTTTTATGTACATGGTGCTAGACACTATGCCATACAATGCGCTCATCACGTACAAAGAGCGCTGTGCATTGGCCTTTCCTTCGGCAGACAATTCCGCTGCATTGAGAAATTTAAACGCTTCTCCATTATAGGCAGTTAACCCTTGAAGGCCGTTAGTTACATCAACAAATGATTGCGCATTTTCCGACCAAAGTCTTGCCACATTAGGCCAAAGCGCGGCACTCACTTTAAATAATTTCCGGGCCTCATCAGAAGATAACTCTTGAATGGTCTTCGCGATCTTCGTCGTTAGTTCCGGGAACGCACAAGGTCGCGCTGTAATTGGCACCGTTTGGGGTTTACTGGACATGCCTTTTGAAGGAGAAAGTAGAATCAACGGGTCTTTCATAGGATAAAAATAAGGCATGACCTACCTTTAAGCTCTAAGGCACGGCTTTTGTTTTGTACAACTCAATGAAGACTATGAGGAAATTTGGATTGATGGTTACTGCGGCGCTCTTACTAAGTGCATGCCAAGGAGCGAAATTCCACTACAAATCGGGGAAAAAGTATGCACAAGCTAGTATGCTTAAGGAAAGTGTAACATCCTACAAACGGGCTATTGACCGTAAGCCCAATAAGGTGAAATACCGCATTGCAATGGAGGAATCCGGAAGTGCGCTTCTTGAAGAGTTATATACGAATTACCGATTCGCTGATGGTAACGACAGTGCGTCGATCTATAAATTTCTAGACGCTGAGAAATGGCGCAACTATCTTATCCCATACATAAACACCAGTCGTTACGAAGGTTTCTACGACGAAGATTACCGAAATCAATTGGACCGTTTCTTAGCTCAGAAATATGTGCGTTCCAACAAATGGATTCGCACACGAGAATACGAACGCGCTCAAAAAAACCTTTTGGAAATCAAGGAATTGGACCCCGATTACAAGGATGTTAGGGATCTCCTTGAGTTTGCAGAGGTAGAACCCCTATATATTGAAGCGCTTGAACTTCTAGAAAACTCGGAATATCGAAATGTTTATGAGAGGCTGCAACCCATCTTAAAGAAATACCCAAAACAGAGCCTCTTACGCAAATTGGAGGAGCAAGCGATTGAGCGCGGAAAATACAGACTCGGCATCATTTCCGACCCAAATATTACAGGTAGTGAGGCAACTATGTCCGCTGCTTTACAAAGCGCCGTTATTTCTTTAATACAAAGGGAAAAAGATCCGTTTCTGGAGCTGCTCGACCGTACCAATTTTGATTTATTACAACAAGAGCAAGAGGCCATCATCAATGGCACTACCAACGAAGCAGCTGTGACCCAGGAACTGTTGGCGGCCGATGGCTACCTTAAGGTGGTCATTACCCACGCGCACGAAGACGAAGGGCAGTTATTTCAAGAAACCAAAAAAGGTTGGGAGAAATATTATGTCACTGAGAAGAACGAGGAAGGTGAAGAAGTGAAGAAAGCCAACTATAAAAAGGTAACCTACTCCGAGTTCCACAAGCGGAATGAAGCCAGTTACGATATGCAGGTCGCTCTTGTTGAAAGAGCAACCTCAAAAATCCTATGGACAGAGACGTATCACCAAGAGTTCTCTGATGAAGTTCATTACATCCAGTATTCCGGATCAGGTGATTTATATTCAGGTAGTTGGCGCTACCAACACAAGGCGCATCCTAGTGACAGACGATCTAATGATAGCGGACGGTTAAACCGTTTACGCAAAGGGAATAAACGCGTAAAAAGCACTTCTTCCATGAGGAAAGATGCCATCGGAGTACTGGCTAAAAGAGCTGCCGATTACGTTTTAGCTCAAAAGTTGATACGCGAATGAAAAATCTATGGATACTCTTCATTACAGTCCTACTCTGGGGTTGCGGTACTAAGAAAAATGCGCCACCTTCATGGATTGCAGGAAAGCCTATTGACCCCAATGGGGTCTTCGTATATGGGCTAGGGAATAGCTTTATTAACCCTAACGTTCTCTATCAACAAGCGGCACGCTCTAATGCCCTGGCAGATCTTGCACAAGAAGTTCAGAGTGAGATTTACGACGAAACCAAACTCTTGCAAAAAGAAGATGCTACAGGTTTCAATAGTGCATTTGAATCGAATACTACCTCCACCTCCGCCCTGCGACTAGAAGACTACGAACTTGTAGAAAGCTATGCCGACGAAATACGATTTTACACGCTATACCGTCTCGATCTTCAAGCATTTCTAAGAAAGAAGGCTTTACAAGATGCCGAGGCTATGGATTGGATTAACGAGAAATTTATAGAGGCTAAGGACGTACGACTATCCGCACCCATACGTTTAAGCGCTTTGGCAGATGGCCTAGACAAGGCCCATGATTTTCAGCTTTTCGGGGACATTAAGTTCAGGACCAAGCTCAACGCCAGCGCCACGGAAGCCCTACGAAAACTAGAAGAATCTATGGCAATTGCCCTACTCCTACCAGAGGAGTTGGCGTACCTAGGATTACCGGCAACATTCCAAGCACAATGGCAATATATGGGTCGCGATCAAATTCCGTTAACCATTCAATCAAGCTCTGGAAAGTTCATCTTTAACGAAGAACACATTCAATGCCTTCACACGGGTAATGAACCCGTGGTTCAACTCACTATTACTTGGGATTGGGATACGTTTCAAAGCAGTCATCTTGCGACCAAGAGTTGGCTGAAAAACAAAAGCCGATGGAGCCAAGGAGCTTTAGTAAATTTCCAGAAACCCACCCTACAACTGAGTTGTCCTGACGAGATGAAAGCATCCTTGACAGAAAGTCTCTCTCAATATTTCGCAGTACTAACTGAGGAAGATGCCAAACTTGGGTTAGAATCTAGGATTGATTTATTCTCCGAGACATCGTCCCAAGGCACACACAAAGTCATTGTTGAAGGAACGTTTGTCATGACGGCCATTGGAGAATATGTAGATGTTCTCTGGAAAAGTTCCAATACTATTGAAGGCACCGCGATATCAAGTTCTAAAGAACGTGCCATGCAAAGCGCTAAGAATGCTTTTATGGAAGATTTTAATTACTTCGTCCTTCCCCAACTTCATAGAAGTTTAGACTACTAGACTATTTACTATGCATGCATAGCATAATTTAGTATATTGGTTTCATCATTAGAAGTATGAAATCACAAGAAACCTTTGACTTTCAAATCCGGAAAACCTGGATTGCATTGTCAAAAATGTATAACGAGCAAGTGGCCCAATACGGTCTGACCGTGGCTATGGGCTTTGCTTTATTGAACATTGATATTAAAAACGGAACCCCTTCCACATCCCTAGGACCGAAAATGGGTATGGAAAGCACCTCACTAAGTCGTTTATTAAACAGCTTGCAAAAACAGTCTTTGATCGCAAGAGAGTCTAATCCGAACGACGGGCGGGGCGTTCTCATTAAATTGACGAAGCAAGGCTTAAAAATGCGAAACTACAGTAGGCAAGCTGTGTTAGATTTTAACCACCAGGTATTAGATGGCGTTACCGAAGAAGATGTACGCGGTTTCTTTAAAGTAATGGCCACAGTGAGCGAAGTAGTAGACGCGCATAGGGCAGAAGAAACACTTAAAATGACCTAAACCTGCGCTTTAGCGCAAATACAATAGGGTACGTTACCCAAAAAAAGAGTGAATAAACGCTGCCTTAATAAGAGGCGGCGTTTTTTATTTGCGCAACATTTTTAGTATTTTCCGCACTACTAGAAACCATCCGCCGCCATGAATGAAGTCAAACATTGTCCCAAATGTTCCAGTGCAAGCTATGTGAAAAGTGGGATAATCAAAGATCGACAACGCTACCGTTGTAAGGAATGCAATTACTATTTCACCGTGCAAAAATTAGGTAAACGCATCTCCGATTACTACGTTGTTAAAGCCCTTCAACTCTACATTGAAGGAGTAAGCTATCGCGAAATAGAACGCATCTTAGGTATTTCACACGTAAGCGTAATGAATTGGGTTAAGACCTATAAAGTTCGTCGACCTCAGCTTCAGCACAATCACAAACCTAGCTTTGAAGTTCTTGAGCATGAACAGCTTTTAGAACGCATGAAATCTCCGGAGTACCTGGAGCAAAAAGGCTTACTTATTTCTGAAGTGGAAGGCAAATTTTTTGTGCTAAATTGGAATCAGAACCAATAGCCAAAAACCAATGAATGAAATTCAACTCAGCAGCTTCTCAGACTATGAAATAGCATATGCTGAGTCAATAAATAATCCCGAACGATTCTGGGAGCGCATCGCAAATTCATTTTACTGGCAAAAAACATGGCAGAAGACTTTAGAATGGGAATTTGCCACGCCCGCTGTAAAATGGTTCCAAGGAGGCCGCCTTAACATCACTGAAAACTGCATCGACCGCCATCTTGAAGCACAAGGAGATGATATCGCGCTGTTGTGGGAACCTAATAACCCAAAAGAGCAAGAGGTACGCTTGACGTACAACGAATTGCATGCAGAAGTCTGTCGTTTCGCTAATGTACTAAAGGCCAGAGGTGTAAAAAAAGGAGATCGCGTGGCAGTATACATGCCTATGATTCCTGAATTAACCATTGGGGTTTTAGCCTGCGCGAGAATTGGTGCCGTGCACTCTGTTGTATTTGCTGGATTTTCATCCAATGCTTTGGCAGATAGAATCAACGACAGCCAATGCGTTTGCGTGTTGACTTCCGACGGTATGTTTCGTGGTGAAAAAGCTTTACCGGTAAAAGCGACCGTGGATGATGCACTAAAAAATTGTGCATCAGTACAAAGTGTTATTGTGGTGCGTCGGGATGCACGTCAGGTTGAAATGATCGAAGGGCGCGACTGCTGGTATCACGAGGTGGTCACTGAAGTAACTGCGCATTGCGACGCAGAGTCCATGGAGGCAGAGGACTTGCTTTTCATTCTTTACACATCCGGTTCTACAGGGAAGCCTAAAGGTGTCGTTCACACTTGCGGTGGCTACATGGTTTATGCCGGCTACAGTTTTAAAAATGTATTCCAATACGAGCGAGGTGATGTGTATTGGTGTACCGCAGATGTAGGATGGATTACGGGCCACAGCTACATCATTTACGGTCCACTGCTCAACGGTGCAACCACCCTTATGTTCGAAGGCGTGCCAACTTATCCTGATGCAGGTCGTTTTTGGGATGTTTGCGATAAATACCATGTAAATCAATTCTATACTGCGCCAACTGCCATCCGTGCACTTATGGCCTGCGGCGATGCATTTGTAGATCGTGCAGAATTAGGAGCGTTAAAAGTTATCGGATCCGTAGGAGAACCTATTAATGCGGAAGCTTGGCATTGGTATCACGATAAAGTTGGGCGTAGAAATTGTCCTGTTGTGGATACGTGGTGGCAGACAGAAACAGGCGGTATTATGATATCGGGTCTTGGAAGTTTAAGTCCGCAAAGACCCACGTACGCCGGACGACCATTACCAGGCATACAACCTGTACTTCTTGATGCGGCCGGCAATGTGCTAGAAGGAGATGGGGTTGAAGGTTATTTATGTATACAACACCCTTGGCCCTCTATGTTGCGCACGACTTATGGGGATCACGAACGTTGTAAAAATGTTTACTTCAGCAACTACGATGGCTATTACTTCACCGGCGACGGTGCCCGCAGAGAAGATGGAATGTACCGCATCATTGGTCGTGTAGACGACGTGATTAACGTGAGTGGTCATAGATTTGGAACGGCTGAAATAGAAAACGCCATTAACGCTTCACCTCTAGTTACTGAGAGTGCAGTCGTAGGATATCCACACGAAATCAAGGGTCAAGGCATTTATGCTTACGTAATTGTTGATGGCGGGGCATCGGATGCTGAAGCTGTTAGAAAATCCATTATCGGCACGTTAGTGACGGAAATTGGGCCAATTGCTAAACCCGATGTGATCCAGATCGTACCGGGTTTGCCAAAGACCCGATCAGGTAAAATCATGCGCCGTAT
>JAHEKP010000050.1 GCA_024638285.1 Cryomorphaceae bacterium | reverse complement strand
GGCACGCGTAAAAAACATGAATTTGAAACCTCAAGTTCTTTAGGAGATGTTACCGGTTTATTGGCTTGGGGGGCCTACAATCATCGAGGCGCGCCAACAGGTACCATGCGTGCTTTGAAGGAAGATGCAGAGGCTATGATAGCAGATGCAGTTGCGGCGTTGGAAAATATTGGCACAAAACTCGACCAATTAGAGAGCAAAGCGCGTGAACAAGGGGTGCCTTTTTGGGATTAATAGTTTGTACCTTTGCCGCCCTTAAAGCCATAGACGAAAAAAATGCCTGATATTAACAATGACCTTCTCGCCGATGAAATTGGCGATGCACACGAGAGTTTTACCGCAGTTACTCCACTACGCGCGGATGCTTTTGACCTTTCTAACGAGGAAAAAATTGCAACCATTGCGGAACATGTTAAAGGCATATTAAATACCCTGGGCATGGATCTAGAAGACGACAGTCTTAAAGGGACACCAATGCGTGTCGCAAAACTGTACGTCAACGAAGCGTTTGGAGGATTAGATCCTGCGCGCAAACCAGGTATGAGTACCTTCGATAATTCGTACCGCTACAATGAAATGCTTGTGGAAAAAAACATCGTAGTGTATTCTACCTGTGAACACCACCTTTTACCTATTGTAGGACGTGCGCACGTTGCATATATTTCAAAGGGAAAAGTAGTCGGTTTGAGCAAAATGAATAGAATTGTAGACTACTATGCAAAGCGCCCTCAAGTACAGGAGCGCCTTACCCGCCAGGTAGTTCAGGCTTTACAAGAAACCTTAGGAACTGATGATGTCGCTTGTGTGATTGACGCGAAACACCTTTGCGTAAATTCACGAGGTATCAGAGATATTGAGAGCTCGACCGTAACTGCCGAATTCGGCGGCGCATTCCAAAACGAAGCAAAAAAGAGTGAATTTTTAGATTACATCAACCTTTCAACTGATTTCGGCGCATAGTGGAACCTTTGTATACTTCTTATCCCTTAAGTATTGAGAATAGCCTAACTGGTGAAAAGGAGGCGTTTGTCCCCGTTCACGCAGGTACTGTGGGTATGTATGTCTGTGGTCCAACAGTTTACAGCGACGTGCACTTAGGAAATGCACGTACATTCACGTCGTTCGACATGATCTTCCGTTACTTAAAGCACCTAGGCTATAAAGTGCGCTACGTTCGCAACATTACGGACGCGGGACATTTAGAAAACGATGCGGATGCAGGTGAGGATAAAATAGCTAAAAAAGCGCGTTTAGAACAATTGGAACCGATGGAGATTGTGCAACGCTATACCGTTGACTTTCATAAAGTCATGGATGCACTGAACGCTTTACCTCCATCTATAGAGCCTACGGCAACTGGACACATTTCAGAACAGATTGAAATGGTTCAGACCATTTTGGATAAAGGCTGGGCATACGAAAGTAACGGTTCGGTATACTTTGATGTAACCGCCTATAATGCTAATGGAGGTGATTACGGCATACTTTCGGGGCGTAAAATGGACGAACTACAAGCCGGTACCCGTGCCTTAGATGGTCAAGAAGAAAAACGTAACCCTGCAGACTTTGCACTCTGGAAGAAAGCATCGCCTTCACACATAATGCGTTGGCCTTCTCCATGGAGTATAGGATTCCCTGGCTGGCACTTAGAGTGTTCCGCGATGAGCACAAAATATTTAGGTGAGTCCTTTGACCTCCATGGCGGTGGAATGGATTTGAAGTTCCCACACCACGAATGTGAGATTGCACAAAACAGTGCTTGCTCAGGACACAAAGGCGCCCGGTATTGGATGCATGCGAACATGTTGACGCTAAACGGAAAGCGCATGAGCAAAAGTACTGGTAATACGATTTTACCAAGAGAATTATTCTCGGGTAATAGCCCTCTTTTAAACAAAGGCTTTAGCCCCTCTGTAGTTCGTTTTTTCATGATGCAAGCGCACTACAGCAGTGTTTTAGACTTCAGTAATGATGCATTGCTTGCGGCAGAAAAAGGACACGATAGATTGCTTAGTGCGCTTGAAAAATTGGACACCTTAGAACCAACAAAGGAATCTGCCATTGCACTACAACCTTGGATTGACAAATGTTACCAAGCAATGAGTGATAATTTCAATACCCCCATTCTCATTGCACATCTGTTCGAAGCGATCAAATGGATCGGTACTGCGGAGGACAATATTGGACTTAAGGCCGACGAATTGGCCACTTTTAAATCCACTTTACACACGTTCACCTTTAAGCTATTAGGCTTACGATCAAAGTCCGTAGATTCTGGAGATGCTCATAAAGAGGCCTTAGATAAAGCCATGTCTTTGGTAATTGAATTAAGAGCACAAGCTCGATTAAACAAAGATTGGGGAACAGCAGATTTAATTCGGGACCAATTGCAAGAAGCCGGTATCCATCTCAAAGATGGCGCAGACGGTACCAGCTACAACCTCTAAGTAATGAAGGTCGTGAAGGATGTCGTTTTGAAAGTGCTCGGATCGCCATTACTTGCTTTGATCTGGCTGTACCGCAGGATATTCTCAAGGTTGCTCGGTCCTTCTTGCCGCTACCAACCCACCTGTAGTGTTTATGCTGCTGAAGCGGTTAAGATTCACGGTCCCTTCAAAGGTTTTCTAATGAGTCTAAAAAGAATTGGCAGTTGTCATCCTTGGGGCGGTCACGGCTGGGATCCTGTGCCAGGAAGCCCGTTAGAAAAAGAATTGAAGGATAAAAACATACTTTAACTACATATCACCAACAATGAAGAAACTAATTCTTTTCTCAGTAGCATTAGCATCGTACGCGTGCCAATCCAATTCTGAATCTGTAGATGGCGGGAGCGGAGCGACTTGGGAAAACAAAATCAGTTACGACGAAGAAATTCATCTTGAAAACATTCGTCAATTGACTAATGGTGGCGACAATGCTGAAGCCTACTTCAGTTTTGACGGTTCCATGCTCACTTTCCAAAGCAATGCGGAAAAGTGGGGGAATCAATGCGATCAAATCTATGCATTTGACTGGAACACAGATACCATATGGGATAAGGAACCTCAGCTCATTTCGAATGATCTTGGCCGTACGACTTGTGCTTACTTTATGCCTGGCGACTCTACAATTCTTTACGCCAGTACCTTCAGAGGCGACACTGCGTGTCCCGCCGTACCGGAACGCGGTGAAAGCGGTGCCTACGTATGGCCCATCTATGCAGATTTCGATATTTATGTAAGTGATCTTAATGGGTCTATTGTAGATACACTGATATCCGGACCTGGTTACGATGCGGAAGCTACGGTAAGTCCAGACGGAAATAAAATTGTCTTTACATCAGACCGCAGCGGTGATTTAGAGCTGTACACCTGTGATATAGACGGCTCAAACATTACACAAGTAACTACGGGCTTAGGCTACGACGGCGGCGCTTTCTTTAGCCCAGATAGTAAGAAATTGGTCTTTAGGAGTTCACGTCCGCAGACTGAAGAAGAAGTTAAAAAATACAAGGACTTGCTTGCACAGGGCATGGTTGAGCCTACGCATATGGAAATTTATACGTGTAATGTAGACGGCTCAGAATTGACTCAGGTTACTCAATTAGGAAATGCCAATTGGGCACCGTTCTACCACCCGAGCGGCACGAAAATTATTTTCTCAACTAACCACCACAGTGAGCGCGGTTATCCTTTCAACCTCTTTATGATCAATACGGACGGTACAGGGCTCGAACAGATTAGCTACGACGGTGTTTTTGATGCGTTCCCAATGTTCTCACCAGACGGAAGTAAATTAGTCTTCGCTTCAAACAGAAATAATGGCGGCTCGCGCGCTACGAACCTCTTTATTGTAGACTGGAAAGAATAATATGATGCTTTTGACCATTCTCTGGGACTTTCCCAACCACATCCCTATCGCCGGTTTTGAACTTCGGTTCTATTCACTGATGTTTATTATCAGTTTCGTTCTGGGTCAATACGGAATGCAATATGCATTCAAAAGAGAAAATGTCAATCCCAAACTCATGGACAGTTTGGTCTACTGGATGGTCGGTGCTACGATTGTTGGTGCTCGCCTGGGCCATGTTATTTTTTACGATTGGAGCTACTATAAGGACCACTTAGAAGAAATTTTGATGGTTTGGAAAGGCGGTTTAGCCTCTCATGGCGCGGCCATCGCTATTGTGGCAGCCATGTTCTACTGGAGTAAGAAATTGGCTAAAAAGCACCCACTTTGGACCCTTGATCGCGTTGTTATTGTGGTCGCACTGGCAGCAGGATTTATTCGTATCGGAAATTGGTTTAACTCGGAGATTTATGGTGCTCCGGCTAACAGCACCTTTGAAACGGTTTTTGTAGAAGATGGACGCAATACGTTAATTCGCGGATACGGCGGCACTCTAAAGTCCGCCACCTTTGAAGCAACGGACCAATTCTTTCTTACCGATTCCATCACCTACCCTGTACTCAACGCCACCTTAACCTTCGTTCGTTTAAACGACGTACAGACAGCACAATATACCACAGACTTTTTACCGCGTATTCTCAATACACAGGACCCTGATAATCAAAACCTTTTGGTCCAAGGCGTTCCGGAGGTAACCGTATATGAAGATGAAAATGGCTGGCACGCGCAGACGCAATTGATCGGCGTACCTCGCTATCCAACTCAACTGTTCGAAGCAGCGGGTTATTGGCTCTTTTTCGTCATTCTCGTTTTACTCTACTTAAAAACTTCTGTTGGAGAAAAGCGCGGGTTTCTATTTGGACTTTTTCTGGTACTTGTTTTTGGCTTCCGATTTTTCATTGAAAACTTCAAAGAAGTTCAAGTAGATTTCGAACAAAGTATGCAACTCAACATGGGCCAGTGGCTGAGTATACCGCTCGTCGCAATTGGACTCCTCTTTATCGCAGTAAGTATTCGCACTAAATCATCATCGTAATGAACGCATTCAGAAAATACGCCGTATGGATTGTAGGCCTTGGGTTGGCCGCATTTATCATCCCTTCGATCGTGGGAAGCATCGGAAAATTTAGTTCCAACACCAAACCTTCCGTAAAGCAACCCAATCAACCCTATGAACCGCCGTTCCGCGTAGACGGATCGGTATGGGCAGTTAATGGCTCTGATACCTCGACAGTTTTTGAAACGGAATATGCTACTACACCAGAGGCCATAGAGATCGGCATGATGTACCGCAGAGCTACGCCAAAGAACAGAGCAATGCTCTTCTTTATGCCTGGCGGTGACCAGCTACGAAGCTTTTGGATGAAGAACACCCTCGTCTCACTGGATATCATTTACATCAATGCAGTTAACGACGTCGTCAGTATTCAAGCCAATGCCGAACCACTTTCAACAAAAAGTCTTCCAAGCACTGCACCTGCATCGTATGTATTGGAAGTACTAGGTGGTCAAGCAGCCGCGCAAGGGATCACTCTAGGCACAAAGATTTTCTGGAGTCCAAAAGGCGGTGAATAATTTTTAAAAAGCCGTTCAGAGTGAATAATTTATCTATCTTTGCGGCCTTATAGCATTACAAACATCTAAAACGATTTTGGTATGTACCTTACTAAAGAAAAGAAAGAAGAAATTTTCGCCGAATTCGGCGCATCAGCGACAGACACTGGTTCATCTGAAGGACAAATCGCTTTGTTTAGCTACCGTATCGATCATTTGACCGGTCACTTAAAGCAAAACAGAAAAGACCACAACACGGAGCGTTCGCTCATCCGTTTGGTGGGTAAGCGTAGAAAACTACTGAACTACTTGAAGCAAACTGATATCACACGTTACCGTGCGATCATCGAAAAACTAGGCTTGAGAAAATAATCTCAGCTTAAGAAGTACACAAAAAGGCAATTTTTACAATTGCCTTTTTGCGTATAAAAAAGTATCTATTTACACTATATATGATTCCACAAGCAATTACTGAAACTATCGTACTTCCTGACGGAAGAGAAATCACACTTGAGACCGGGAAACTGGCCAAACAAGCAGATGGCTCTGTAGTCGTTAAGTGCGGTGGTACAATGCTGTTGGCCACTGTTGTGTCCAGCAAAGAAGCGAAGGACGGCATTGACTTTCTTCCGCTTACGGTAGATTACCGTGAAAAATTTGCGGCCAATGGCCGTGTACCTGGAGGGTTCCTTAAAAGAGAAGGTCGTCCTTCAGACAATGAAGTATTGACCATGCGTTTGATTGATCGCGTATTGCGTCCTTTGTTCCCAAAGGATTACCACGCTGAGATTCAACTCATGATCCAAATGATCTCCTACGACGAGAATGTAGAAGCTACCTCATTAACTGGTTTAGCTGCCTCTGCAGCAATCGCAGTGAGCGACCTTCCATTTGACGGTCCTATCTCGGAAGTTCGCGTTGGCCGTATCAACGGAGAACACGTGATCAACCCTACTCCTGCTCAAATTGGTGAGCTCGAGCTTGATATGGTTATTGGTGCGTCTATGGACAGCGTCGTAATGGTCGAGGGTGAAATGCAAGAAATTTCTGAAGAAGAAATGGTTGAGGCAATTAAATATGCCCACGATGCCATTAAAGTTCAGATCGAAGCGCAAATCCGTTTAGCTTCTCAGGTAGAAAAAGCACAGACGAAGCGCGAATACAGCCACGAAACACACAACGAAGAAGTTCGTGAAGAAGTTATGGCTGCTACGTACGATAAAGTATATGAAGTTGCAAAAAGTGGCTTGCCTAAGCACGAGCGTTCTGCTGGTTTCAAAGCCATTCTAAAGGAATACCTTGAAAGCAAGGATGAAGAGTGGTTAGCAACAAATACTGGTTTCGCAAAAACCTACTTCCACGATGTAGAATACAAGGCCATGCGCGACATGGTATTGAACGAAGGTAAACGTCTGGATGGACGTGATACTACCACCGTTCGTCCTATTTGGTCAGAAATTGATTACTTGCCAGGTGCGCACGGTTCTGCCGTCTTCACACGCGGGGAAACTCAATCATTGACTACCGTTACTTTGGGAACATCATTGGATGCAAACAGAATAGACGACGCTACATTCACTGGCGAAGAGAAATTCTACTTGCACTACAACTTCCCTCCATTCTCCACAGGTGAAGCCCGTCCTATTCGTGGTGTAAGCCGTCGCGAGGTAGGTCACGGTAACCTAGCACAGCGTGCGCTCTACCAAATGGTAGATCCAGAAAACCCATTTACTATACGTGTAGTTTCTGATATCCTTGAATCAAACGGTTCGTCTTCAATGGCTACGGTTTGTGCCGGTACTTTGGCTTTGATGGATGCAGGGGTGAAATTGGTTCGTCCAGTGAGTGGTATTGCCATGGGATTAATTTCTGACGGTGAGAAATTTGCTGTATTGTCTGATATCTTAGGTGATGAAGATCATTTGGGTGATATGGACTTCAAAGTGACCGGTACTGAAAAAGGTATCACGGCTTGTCAGATGGACATCAAGATCAAAGGATTGAGCTACGAAATCATCGTTCAAGCGCTCAAACAAAGCTTGGAAGGTCGTTTGCACATCTTAGGTGAAATGTTGAAAACCATGCCGGAATCGCGCACGGAATTGAAACCAAATGCACCGAAGATTTACAAGCTTACTGTTAAGAAAGAATTCATCGGACCAATTATTGGCCCTGGTGGTAAGAATATCCAAGGAATCCAAGCGGATACCGGCACAACGGTTACTATCTCTGAGGTAGATGACCGCGGTCACGTAGAGATTTCTGGTAAGGATGCTGCCATGATGGACAAAGCATTAGAAATGATCCGTGCCATCGCATTCGAACCAGAAATTGGTGAGGTTTACGAAGGTATTGTACGTGGTGTACAGACTTACGGCGCTTTCGTTGAGATTGCTCCAAAAGTTCAAGGATTGCTTCACATTTCAGAAATTGACTGGACCCGTATTAAGAACGTTGAAGACGTCCTTAAAGAAGGGGATACCGTTAAAGTGAAGCTTCTAGAGGTTGACAAAGCAGGTAAGATGAAGCTTTCTCGTAAGGTTCTACTCCCTAAACCGGAGAAAGACGGCGATAAAGCTGAAGCTTAATTCTTATCTATTGAACTTGTGTAGTGCGTCTTTGGATTCCAAAGGCGCACCTACGCTAAAAAATTCATCTCGAGCATGAGACAGTTAAAAATCACAAAACAGGTAACGAACCGCGAAACGGCTTCGTTGGACAAATACCTTCAGGAAATCGGTAAAGTGGAATTGATCACTGCTGAGGAAGAAGTGGAATTGGCTCAGCGAATCAAAGCTGGCGATCAGATTGCCCTTGAGAAGTTGACCAAAGCCAACCTTCGATTTGTGGTTTCTGTAGCCAAGCAATATCAAAACCAAGGTCTAACCCTTCCTGATTTGATCAACGAAGGAAACCTAGGTTTGATTAAAGCTGCGCAACGCTTCGATGAAACACGCGGTTTTAAGTTCATTTCTTACGCCGTTTGGTGGATTCGTCAAAGTATTTTGCAAGCACTTGCAGAACAGAGCCGTATCGTTCGTTTGCCATTGAACAAGATTGGTTCAATCAATAAAATCAACAAAGCTTACGCGTACCTCGAGCAAGAGCACGAGCGTCCACCAAGTGCTGCTGAAATCTCTAAGCATTTAGAGATGAGCGAATCTGACGTGAAAGAAAGTATGCGCAACAGTGGTCGCCACGTTAGTATGGATGCGCCGCTTGTTGAAGGTGAAGACAGCAATTTGTACGATGTATTGAATTCTTCTGACAGTCCGCACCCGGATGAAGATTTAATGATGGACAGCTTACGTACTGAAATAGAGCGCTCATTGGCGACTTTAACGCCACGTGAAGGTGATGTTATTCGTCTATACTTCGGCCTAGGTGGTCAGCATCCTATGACGCTGGAGGAGATTGGCGAGAAATTCGACTTGACCCGTGAGCGTGTTCGTCAAATTAAAGAGAAAGCTATTCGCCGCATGAAGCATACCTCAAGAAGCAAAATCTTGAAAACCTACCTTGGTTAATAACCTTGGTATTAAGTTTTTTATAGAACACCTCGCCTTCACGGGCGGGGTGTTTTACTTTTGTACCAAACTTAAACGCATCAGCATGGCTGCACCAATCATTTCACCATCACTTTTAGCCGCCGACTTTGGCAACCTTCAGCGCGACTGTCAAATGGTTAATCAAAGCCAAGCAGATTGGTTTCACATCGACGTTATGGATGGTGTCTTCGTACCTAACATATCCTACGGAATGCCTGTCGTAAAGACAATGGCAGAGAATTGCGAAAAAGTTATGGATGTGCATTTAATGATCGTCCAGCCCGAGCGTTACATTCAAACGTTTAAAGATTGCGGTGCAGATATTTTAACGGTTCACGCAGAAGCCTGTACGCACTTGCACCGGACCATTCAAGAAATACACAATGCCGGAATGAAAGCTGGCGTAGCACTAAACCCGCATACGCCAGTAAGTGTGCTAGAAGATATCATACAAGATCTGGATGAAGTGTTACTCATGAGCGTGAATCCGGGATTTGGCGGTCAAAAATTTATAGAAAACACCATCAAGAAAACTGCACAAGCACGCGAATTGATCGACCGTACGGGTTCTAAAGCGCTCATTGAGATCGACGGTGGAGTAAACCTAGAAACAGGTGCACGCCTATTAGCCGCTGGTGCTGATGCGCTAGTTGCAGGTTCCTTCGTCTTCAAGAGCGACGACCCTATCGCAACCATTGCTGCCTTAAAAGCACTTTAACGTCGGAATTCCGCAGTCTGTTCGTAGACCGATTGTAATATTTCTTGCTCCACATCATCCACCGCTAATCCACGGCGTTGCATCATGCGATGTGCTGTATCCAAGGCTTTATCGAGCTTGTATTCCATAGTGCCTTGAGGACCTCCCCAAGAGAAAGAAGCAATAAAATTACGTGGAAAACCTGCGCCGTACACATTGGCACTCACCCCTACCACAGTACCGGTATTGAACATGGTATTGATACCGCTTTTACTGTGATCGCCCATGATTAACCCACAAAACTGCTGGCCGGTTTTAGCGAAGCGCTTACTTACATAGCTCCACGCCTTCACTTCATCGTAGTTGTTCTTTAAATTGGAGTTATTGGTGTCGGCGCCCAGATTACACCACTCGCCTAAAGCACTGTTGCCTAAAAATCCGTCGTGCCCCTTATTACTGTAGCCAATGATCACACTGTTGTTGACTTCTCCACCGACTTTACAATGCGGCCCCAACGTCGTTGCGCCATAAATCTTTGTGCCCAATTTTAGCGCGCTATGTGCGCCCAAGGCCAATCCACCCCGAACCACAGAACCTTCCATGATTTCAGCGTCCTTTGCCAAATAGATGGCACCCGAAGTGGTATTTAAAATACAGGCCGTTGCCTTTGCTCCTTCTTCTAAAAAAATTCGGTCCCCGATGACCGTGCAGGATTCATGGACCGGTGCGCTGTTGCGTCCGGCAGTTAGTAAATCAAAATCGGTCTCTAATTCCGCAGCATTTAACCCCCAAATATCCCAAGGGCGTGCCACGATATTCAATGGCCCATCATAACAGGTACTGCTCGAAGTATCTGCTGGCTTCGAACCTTTCCATGCGATAACGACATCGCCCTTACAGAGGCTCTGCCCTATGCCTAGCGCGCCTACAGCTGAAAGGAATTCATCGGTTGGACATACACCGCCATCTACCGCAACATCCGCCCCGATAAGGCTTGGAAATTTACGCTGCAAATAAGGTTGCGTCTCGTTACCCACTTCATGTCCCCGCTGGGAATATTTCTCCGCAATAGTCAAAATCCCACAACGCAACGCAGAAACTGGGCGTGTAAAGGTTAATGGAAGCAAGTGATCGCGGTTAGAAGAATCGACTAGTTGTATACGCATCTTTCGGTAATGACTTTGTTTATGGGAAGTTAGGGCAAAAAAAAGACCCGCTGCAAAGCGGGTCTCGTATTTTATAAAGCCTAAGCTTAACTTTTCTTTCCGTAACGGCTGCGGAATTTATCCACACGGCCTGCTGTATCTACCAACTTCACTTTTCCAGTGTAGAATGGGTGCGAATAGCTAGAGATTTCCATTTTAATCAATGGATATTCTACGCCTTCAACTTCGATGGTGTCTTTTGCATCTGCACAAGACTTAGTAATAAACTGATCGCCAGTACCCATGTCTTTAAAGACACACAAGCGATAGTTTTCTGGATGAATACCGTTTTTCATTTTCTTCTTTTTATTAAATAGCCTGAGTTTTGGCCCAGACCCCTGTTTCTTTATGGACGGCAAATATAGGGTAAATGTTCATAACCACTTCATTGCGGGTGCAAAAATACTAGAGTAGCTTCGTAGCAATGAAAAAGGTCCGATTCATTTTGCTTCTCATTGCCGTTGCCGCACTCTCTAGCTGCCGCAATACCATTGATTTTCAGGGGAGTAACATTGAATTAAACTTCTCACAGGACACCATTTACCTCGACACCGTATTCACTGGATTAGGCAGTTCTACACGCATTTTAAAGGTGTACAACACCTCTACCGAAAACATGACAGTCGATAGAATTCACCTTGCTCGAGGCGCAAACAGTTACTACCGAATGAATGTCGATGGCATTAGCGGTAAATCTGTTGAAGATGTAGAAATCCTCGCAGGAGATTCCGCGTATGTTTTTATTGAAATCTCTCCTGATGCCCAAGGCACTGCAGAAATGGTTTATACCGATAGCATTTGGTTTGAAAACGGCTCTGTGAAACAACATGTCGATCTCATTACTGCAGTCTGGGACGCCTATTACCATTTCCCTGATCGCGTACTGACCATCACTCAGCCGGAGCCGTATCCAGACATTAAAATCCCGTATTCCATTCTCCCCTGCAATGACGTGTGGAATGATGACAAACCTCATGTCATCTATGGTTATGCGGTTGTAGACAGCGCCTGCTTACTTACAATAAACAAAGGAACACAAGTCCACATTCACAAGGGCGGCGGACTCTGGGCCTATCGAGACAGCCGTTTAATCGTTAATGGCGGTGGTGCCGACGCAGATCACATGAATGAGCCAGTAGTTTTCCAAGGGGACCGATTAGAGCCCGGATACGAATGGGTACCTGGTCAATGGGGCGGCGTGCTTGGAGGACTCTTCCTAATGCGCTCGAACCAAAACCACGAAATCAAAAATACCATCATAAAGAATGCAACTACGGGCATTCGCCTCGACAGTGCCGCTACGCTCACAGCAGCACAGCTTATCATTAGCCACAGTTCTCGCGTCAATTTTTACGGCGGCTTTGGTAATGCTACGTTGACCAATTTCATTAGCGGCCCTGCAGGGGTGTATGGTTTTTATGGCCTGGGCGGCAACTACGATGCTCGCAACAGTACGTTTTTGAACACGTGGGGATTCTCTTCGCGAGGTGGCACAGCTGTGGGATTAAGTAACTTTTTTGAAGATGGAAATGGCACGCGCTATACTCGAGCGATCAGCGCCTCATTTTATGAGTGTATGGTCGATGGCTCACTTGATAATGAGGTGAGCCTTGCCATCGATAATGGGGAAGATTTCGATGTAGTCTTTGAAAAATCGGCTCTAACCATAGACCCTAATCCCGAAGGAGGTCACTACGCACTTACCGACACTGATATGTTCGTAGGAAGTGATTTATTCTTCAATGAAAACTGGGGATATGTTCCCGGACCCTTGTTACCAAATTCCGGATTTTCTTATCTACCGGACAGTGCAAGTTCACTGATCAATGCCGTACAACGAGACGTTTCCGGTCCACAATACGACATTCACGGCACCTTCCGCAACAACTACATTACGCTGGGTGCTTCAGAGCCTCTTTAGATTAGAGCTGCGCTAAAAAGGCCATCGTATTCACCCCATCTGCGTAATCCCACAAATCCGGTTTCTGTGCTTTGCCAAATGGAATATGGCCGTGGCCTACCACGCATTGGATTTTTTCACCCCATTCGGCAATCTTATCCGCGGCGCCCGCTTCATCTTCATAACGACTGATATGAAGAATACCCACTGGAGTATGCAACTCTTCGTTTTCGCGCACAATGATAAAGCCGTTCTCTAGGAATTCGTCTTGATTAAGTAAGAAAAGTGCGCGGTAGTATTCGTAATTGTTACCGTATTTATTGTTGTTTACAATGCCGTTCCAA
Organism: Cryomorphaceae bacterium; assembly: GCA_024638285.1. Lineage (GTDB taxonomy): Bacteria > Bacteroidota > Bacteroidia > Flavobacteriales > Schleiferiaceae > UBA10364. The sequence goes on along the minus strand of JAHEKP010000050.1, from coordinate 3,422 downwards.
TCCACAATGTTTGCAAAGATTCGCTGTACATCGAACGCTGCAGGAACTACCACATGTCCTACATTTCTACATCCCATACCAAAGTAACGGAAGATGTCTTCACCCAATGCGACCAATTCTTCATCGGATTCGCTGCCGTCTAGCAACGCGATGGAAGTCCTGTTTTTACGTATGATGTTGGGGTACTTCCCAAAATAATATTCAAAATAACGCGCAGTATTATCACTTCCTGTAGCGATGACAGCTTCCATATCGTTTAATCGGTCTACAAAGACCCAATCGCCTTCAAACAACGGATCGTGCCGTAATAAGATTTTTACCAATACAGGGATAAGATATTCGTCATCACTGCTGCGTTTTATTAAGGCAAAATGCCCCGATAAAAACACTGCTAAAAAATCGTGCAACCCAACCAACGGTATATTACCGGCCATAACAATGCCTACACGCGTTCTATTCACCTCGCGTGCACCGCCTTCGCGCTGGCGCCAATCTAAAAGTGCCTGATGTGAAAGTGCTTGACCCCAAGCGGCCAAAGCATGACGCTGGTTTTCTTCAATAAACCAACCGTTGTTTCTATGCGAGCGAACGATCGCTGCTTCTAATTCTTGAGCGATGTCTTCATGACCACCAGAGATGGCTACACCGTCGGAAAATTCCCGTAAGAATTGGCCTAGGTTCGAAACTGCTTGAATCCTATGGTCTGAGAAAAACATTGGCGCTACCTTTGTGTTAGATTTGCAAAGCTAAAACACTACGCGTAGAAATGGCCATTAAAATCACAGACGAATGTATCAACTGCGGCGCATGCGAGCCGGAGTGCCCCAATAATGCTATTTATGAAGGTGCCATGGAGTGGCGATTCAACGAGGGTACTGACCTGAGCGGAAAAATCGTAACACCAAACGGCAACGAATACGATGCAGACGAAGCACAAGAACCTGTAGATTATGACGTTTATTATATCGTAACGGACAAATGTACGGAGTGCATTGGCTTTCATGAAGAGCCACAGTGTGCAGAAGTTTGTCCTGTAGACTGCTGTGTACCGGATGAAGACCACGAAGAAACAGACGAAGCGCTTCTGGCGAAGAAAACGTTCATGCATTTGGATGAATAATCCACTACGTCTTCTACTGGCAACTTGCCTATTGAGTAGTTTTATCGTGACCGCTCAGGTGACAGAAGCGCAACTTTCGCGGCTGGGCCAGTCCTATTTACTTCCTGAAAACGAACCTTATCGCGACTCGCTAGCAGAAATCTTCGCCGACAGCCTTTGGGATTTCATCAGAGTTTCCGAACATTATGGAGCTACGTTAAAAAGCGTTCGCAACTTAAGTGTCCAGCTTCCTGAAGACCGGAGCTTTGCCTTGTATACCTGGGCGGTTCCGCAATCCAATGGTGAATTCACCTTTCATGGATTTCTGTGGAATCCAAGTTGGAAAGACAGCCCCAGACTCGTATTGGAAGATGTAGGCACCGTAGATGCACCCTATAGATGGTTGAAGGGCGGTGAATTTGTAGGTGGTATTTGCTATGACATTCGAACCACACGTTACCGGGGCGAAAAGCACTACACCCTACTTACGTTCCGCCCGGGAAGAACGGTGAATACTAAATTTATAGATGCTATTGAATTAGGAAGCAAGAGTGCAAAGGTGCACTTTGGCTCACGTATTTTCAACATCCGCTACAACGGTGATGAGCGCTACCAGCGTAGGCCCTACCGTATTCAATTTCGATACAACAGCGCATTGACCGCAGCCGTAAGATGGGACAAAAAGCATCGTGGTTTCATATGTGATCACCTTTCTCCTTCTCAGGAAGGTCTGGAAGAGCGCTGGTTTGCGTATGGCCCAGACTTCTCTTACGACCGCATCTATTGGTCCAATGGGAAATGGGAATTGGACGAAGCTTATCCACTGGTTCAAAATCTAGAGGTCGCACCAACCAATAACAATGTGCCCACCACATTGGACCCAAAAAAATAGCCGTATAAAAAAGCCCCGCAATGCGGGGCTTTTTTTATTCATAACTACACAGCGCGCTTCGCGGCCTAGCTTATTGCTAATGGTTCAACATTACCGGCATGACCAGCATGAGAAGGTCCTCGCCATCGTCCATACCGTCCGCTGGAATAAGGAGTCCAGCGCGGTTTGGCGCACTCATTTCCATGCGCACATGATCACTGCCTAGATTGCTTAACATCTCAAGCAAAAAGCGTGAATTAAAACCAATTTCCATATCATCACCTTGGTAATCACAAGAAATACGCTCGTGTGCTTTATTACTGAAATCTGGATCTTCAGCACTTACAGAAATCTCTGCGCCCGCTAATTTTAAACGAATCTGATGCGTGGTTTTATTGGAGAAGATAGCCACGCGCTTAACTGAAGAGGAAAAGGCACTGCGATCAATAAGCATCACATTGGGATTTGACTGTGGAATTACAGCCTCATAATTAGGATATTTTCCGTCGATCAAACGACAGACTAAAACGACATTGTCAAAAGTGAACTGAGCATTGGTGTTGTTGTACACTACCTCAACTTCAGAACTGTCATAGCTCAATGAACCGCGCAACATGTTGAGCGGCTTCTTCGGCATAATAAATTCCGCCGTATCCGCCGCACCTAAATCTGTTCTGCGGTAACGGACCAGTTTATGCGCATCAGTTGCCACAAAAGTTAAAGAGTTGGACTCAAATTGGAAGAATACCCCACTCATGACTGGCCGCAGTTCATCATTTCCTGTGGCGAACAAGGTTTTAGTAATTCCCGTAACCAAAGCTTCAGCTGGTAAATTTGCTTTAGATGCTTCTTCCAACTCTGGGAACTTCGGAAACTCCTCACCATCGATGTAGGCCAACGAATACTTACCGTAATCTGAAGCCAATTCAATAGAATGGGCTCCTTCGTCGAAGGTAAATGTCAAAGGCTGCTCCGGGAAGGTCTTTAAGGTATCTAACAACGTCTTTGCCGGAACCGCTGCCGCGCCATGGTCTTCGCTCTCTACTTCTAAATTCACGCTCATCATCGTCTCCAAATCTGACGCACTTACGGTCAACTCACCCTGCTTTAGTTCAAACAGGAAATTATCCAAAATAGGCAAAGTGTTATTGCTCTGAATGATGCCTCCAATCAACTGGAGTTGCTTCAAGAGTTTAGAACTCGATACTATAAACTTCATACGCGTTGTATTTAATGCTCGTAAGACAAATATAAACGGGCAGGCGCCTTTCTACCTGTACAGGACCCAATTTTCTTATGCACAATTGTTAATAATCAAATACGCTGTAATTCACTGTACTTCAGCGAAATCCCAGCGTAATTTCAAGAGGTTTCTCCAGCCATAACGCTGAATTAAGACCATTCGTCCGTCCGGTAATTCCGCATAGAATCGATCAGGGTCCCAAACGTGTA
>JAHEKP010000047.1 GCA_024638285.1 Cryomorphaceae bacterium | reverse complement strand
GCGGGTCTTTTTTTTGGCCTAATAATCCGTAAATTTGTTGCTCCAAAAGACACTATGAAAAAGACAGCATTGATCGTTCTCGACGGATGGGGACGCGCAGATAATCCGAATGTAAGTGCCATAGATAAAGCCCATACTCCTTTTGTAGATTCACTTTATGAGAAGTACCCTCAAACTTGGATCAAGACTTCGGGCTTAGACGTTGGTCTTCCCGATGGGCAGATGGGCAATTCTGAAGTAGGCCACATGAATCTAGGTGCCGGTCGTGTAGTGTACCAAGATTTAGTGAAGATTAATCTTGCAGCGGAAAATGGCGATTTTGCACAGGACCCTACACTGCAAGCCGCTTTAGCACATGCAAAAGCCACTGGGGGTAACATCCATATTTCTGGTTTATTGAGCGACGGTGGTGTACACGCACACATCAATCATGCAAAAGCGCTGTGCAGTTGGCTGTATGCAGAAGCATTTGAAAACGTCTATGTACATGCATTTACAGACGGACGCGATACTGATCCACAGGGCGGCGCAGGTTACCTCCAAGATTTGATTGATCACATGGACGCTACAACCGGACGCGTTGCCAGTGTCATTGGTCGCTATTTCGCTATGGACCGCGACAAGCGTTGGGAACGCGTGGCACGTGCTTACCACTTGCTCGTGAATGGCCAAGGCACGGCCACGACAGATATTGTTGGCGCAGTCAAAGCGCAGTATGCTGCAGGAACAACTGATGAATTCATGGAACCCCTTTTTGTCGCCAACGAAGTAGGTGCCCCGTTAGCGACTATAAAAGAAAATGATGTCGTACTTGTATTTAACTTTCGAACTGATAGAGGTCGGGAGATTACTGAAGTATTGACGCAGAAAGATTTCCCAGAGCACAACATGCGTGCATTGAAACTGCACTATGTGACCATGACCAGCTATGACGATACTTTCAAGGGTGTTGAGGTGGTTTTTCGAAAGGACAATCTAGCCAATACTTTGGGTGAAGTTTTAGAATCGGCAGGTAAGAGTCAGATCAGGATTGCAGAAACAGAAAAGTATCCGCATGTAACGTTCTTCTTTTCAGGCGGTCGTGAAGAACCTTTTGAAGGAGAGGAACGTTTACTATGCCCCTCACCGAAGGTTGCAACTTATGACCTTCAACCGGAAATGAGTGCGGGCGACATTCGAGATGCCATTGTCCCGAAGCTTAAAGAAGGAAAAACCGATTTCATTTGCTTGAATTTTGCCAACCCTGATATGGTAGGTCATACAGGCGTTATGGAGGCTGCTATTAAAGCTTGTGAAACGGTAGATGATTGCCTCCAAACTGTAGTTGAAGCAGGATTAGAACAAGAGTACCAATTCATCATTCTTGCAGACCACGGTAATGCCGATTGTATGCTAAATGAAGATGGCAGTCCTAATACAGCGCATACCACAACTGTAGTGCCCTGTTTCTTAGTTGGTTCATCATCCCAAACGTATACGTTAAAAGAAGGAAAATTAGGAGATATCGCACCTACAGTTTTGGCACTCATGGGCGTAACGCAACCGAAAGAAATGACGGGCGTAAATTTATTGAACGCGAAGTAATGATTAAATATAAAAGTGCTGAGCAAATCGAATTGATGCGTGAGAGCGCGCAATTGGTAAGTAAGACTTTGGGAATGCTTGCACCACTATTGGTACCTGGCGCGATTCCGTTAGAATTAGATAAAAAAGCAGAGGAATTTATCCGAGACCACGGTGGCTCGCCTGGGTTTCTAGGTATGTACGGTTTCCCAAACAGTTTATGCATGTCTCCGAATGCCCAAGTCGTGCATGGTATACCTGGTAAAACGCCCCTTCAAGAGGGTGATATCATGAGTGTGGATTGTGGCGTTTTCATGAACGGCTATTATGGCGACCATGCCTATACTTTTCCAATCGGTGAAGTTGATGCAGCAACGGCCCAATTACTAGAAGATACCAAAGCATCGCTTTACGCAGGTATTCGTGAAGTGCGGGCAGGAAATCGTATTGGTGATATCGGAGCCGCCATTCAGGAATATACGGAAAGTAGAGGCTATGGCGTGGTCCGTGAGCTGGTAGGACACGGTTTAGGCGAAAAGATGCACGAAGAACCCCAAGTACCTAATTACGGTAAGCGCAGTAGAGGCAAGAAAATTCAAGAGGGACTGGTCATCGCCATCGAGCCCATGATTAACCTAGGAACGCAGCGCATTAAACAATTGGAAGATGGTTGGACCATTCTTACAGCGGATGGAAAAAACAGTGCGCACTTTGAACACGATGTGGCAGTGGTTAATGGTGAGCCCGAAATTCTAAGTACCTTCCAATACATTTATGACGCGTTGGGTACTGAACCTGCGGAATACGAGAAACTATGATTTCTAGCATTATGAAATGGGCATTAGCGAAAGTTCCGCGCCCCCTTCTTATTCGATTAAGTTATTTAGTACAATGGGTTGCACCCGTACTTTTCAAAGGCTCTAAATTTGTCGACCCCATAGACGGCAGAGGCTACAGCAGGTTCTTTCCTTATGGTTATGGACCTAATCAGCGTGAAAATGCACTCTGCCCTGGGACCAATTCATTGGAGCGTCACCGTCTCTTATGGCTCTACCTTAAAGACTACACCGACTTTTTAACGAAACCGCAACACCTTCTTCACATTGCTCCCGAGCAGTGTTTTTATGGTCGTTTTAAGAAAATGAAGCATTTGGACTATACTACTGCGGACCTATTCTCCCCATTAGCAGATCTTCGTTTTGATGTGCAGCACATCCCGTTAGAGGACGATACGTATGATACTATTTTCTGTAATCATGTGCTGGAACATGTTGATGACGACCAACAAGCCATGCGCGAACTTCGCCGCATTTTAAAACCAGGCGGTTTGGCCATTATGCAAGTTCCTCTCGACCCAGATTACGAAAAAACGGATGAGGATCCTAGTATTAAAGATCCTGTGGAACGCGAGCGTCGTTTCCGTCAATACGATCATGTACGTTTGTATGGTCAAGATTACCCGAAGCGATTGACGGCAGCAGGCTTTAAAGTAACCACCTTTGACGCCGCTAAGGAATTGCCTGCGGAATGGTTCTCAAAATATGCGCTACCAAAGCGAGAAATGTTGTACGTCTGTACGAAGTAGTATTTGAAGCATCTTGATACGTGGGCGAGCGCAAGCGAGCCCCGTCCCCAATGCCCAGCATAAAAAACCCCGCGGCTTCTGGCCGCGGGGTTTTTTCTTAGCTGTAATGCAGTTCCGGTTATTTCAACCAACCAACAATCATCTGTTGCATTTTCTCTTCTTCTTCTTGAGCCAATAAAGGATCAACTAGAATACGTCCACTGTGCTCATCAATCATGATTTTCTTGCGCTGTGCCAATTCCATTTGACGCTGCGGTGGAATCACGAAAAATGAACCGGCAGATGCACCACGTTCTACAGAAACCACTGCCAATTTATTTTTAGTTGCGCTACGGATGCGATCATAGGCCTCAACCAAACGCACTTCAATAGTACCTTTCGTTTCTTCTGACTTCGCAAGAAGCATCTCCTCTTCTTTCTGAGTCTCTGACATAATGCTGTCTAATTCCGCAACTTTATGCTCTAGGTGTTGCTTACGCTCTGCAAGACGCTCTCCAGCTTCCGCATTCACTTCTTTTTTAGAATCAATACGCGCGTTGAATTCCTTGATGCGCTTCTCCGCCAATTGGATTTCCAACTCTTGATACTCTATCTCTTTAGCGATGGCCTCAAACTCGCGATTGTTACGAACTTGCTCTTGATCCTTGGCGTATTTCGCCATTTTCTCCTCGCTCTCTTTGATTAAGAGTACTTTGTCCTTGATATCTTGTTCTAGATCCGCAATCTCGTTGTTAACTTTCTCCATACGAGTTTCCAAACCGGCTACTTCACTTTCCAAATCTTCAACCTCCAATGGAAGTTCACCGCGCATTGCGCGAATTTCGTCGATGCGACGATCAATGATCTGAAGATCGTAAAGTGCTCTTAGCTTGTCTTCTACGCTGATCTCTTTTGCCTTCTTAGCCATACTAATAGTACTGAATAGGATTTGTGTTGACCTCTGTTGTGAGGACGGCAAATTTAGGGAATTTTTTCTCAATGAACTCAGCAATTAGACCGATTGTAAACTGCTCACTTTCAAAATGTCCGACATCCAAAATTGCGATCCTTGCATCTGCGTCAAAGAACTGGTGGTATTTATAATCTGCCGTGAGGAAAACATCGGCTTTCACCGCCTTGGCTGCATCGAGCAAAAAACTTCCTGACCCCCCGCAAACAGCGACGGTGCGTACGTTTTCCGCGACTGGATTTGTGTACTTTATGGTCGTTCCAAAGGTGGTTTTAACGTGCGCTAGAAAAGCATCAAAAGTCATCGGCTCTTCTAATTCACCAAAGGCCCCTGCTCCGTAGTCGGTCGCATTATTTGAAATCTTTATCCACTCAAAGGCCATCTCCTCATAAGGATGCGCCGCACGAGCAGCGCGCTCTACAGTCGATTTCGCGAAATTTGGGACTATAAATTCTAATTTCACCTCTTCAACCACCTCGCGCACACCAATTTTTCCAACAACCGGGTTCGTACCCTGTGTTGGTTTAAACGTTCCCGTACCTGAGGTCGTAAAGCTGCATTCTTCATACGCACTCACCTTACCACCTCCAGCTGAAAACACAGACTCTGCAAGCAATTCACGGGCATCTGCAGGGACGTATACCTGAAATTTATACAATGCATCTGGCATGGGACTTAGCACTTTGTGATCGGAAACACCCAGCATAGACATGATTTTAGCATTTACACCCCACAACACATTATCTAAGTTCGTGTGAATCGCATAAATGGCAATATTGTGCTTGATCGCCTTCATGATTACACGCTCAATATAAGTGCGACCATTAAAACGTTTCAAACCATTGAAGACTATGGGATGATGTACAATAATGCATTGAACGTTTTTTCCTATGGCTTCATCTACAACCGATTCCAAACAATCCAATGCCACTAATACACCACTAGTTTCCCAATCCAGCGCTCCCACAATAAGTCCACTATTATCATAGGGCTCTTGCAAAGCAGGCGGTGCCCACTGCTCTAAAGCTTTAATTATATCTCCTATTCTCATATACCGAATTTAGGGCTCTTCTACGGCATCTCAATAGCGGCCATAAAAAAAGTCCCCGAACACAAGGCCCGGGGACTTTAAACTACTTCAACAAGAATTACTTGTTTTCGTTATCCATTTGCTCTTTCAAAGCAGCCAAAGCGTCTAGATCACCCATTGTTGAGCGTTCTACATTTTGGTTTGGAACAGCAACGTTTCCGCCTTTGTTACCACCACCAGCGCTGCGGCCTTTCTTCATTTCAACCTCTTTGTATGTACCTACGTGAGATACAACAATACGACGGTTGTCCTTATTGAATTCAATTACTTTGAATTCAGCAGTTTCACCTTTTTCAAGCTTCGCACCATCTTCTTTAGTGATGTGACGTGCAGGACAGTAAGCTTCAACGCCATCATAGCCTTCAAACTTAACATCACCACCTTTATCACCAGAGTTGATCATTGTACCAGTTACCGTCTTACCTACTGCAAATGCATCAGTATATGCATCCCAAGGGTTAGACTCAACTTGCTTGTGGCCCAAACTCAAACGACGGTTATCTGCATCAATATCAAGAACTACAACTTCTAGCTTTGCGCCAATTGAAGTAAATTCTGATGGATGCTTGATTTTCTTCGTCCAGCTCAAGTCAGAAATGTGGATCAAACCATCAATTCCTTCTTCAAGCTCCAGGAAGATACCGAAGTTCGTGAAGTTGCGTACCGTACCCTCGTGCTTAGAGCCTTGCGGGTATTTAGTAGTAATATCAGTCCATGGATCAGTAGTCAATTGCTTAATACCGAGACTCATCTTACGATCTTCACGGTCTAAAGTCAATACTTCAGTTTCTACTTCATCACCAACTTTCATGAAATCACCTGCACTGCGTAAGTGTGCTGACCAGCTCATTTCACTCACGTGAATCAAACCTTCAACCCCAGGAAGAATTTCAACAAATGCACCGTAATCAGCCAAAACAACTACTTTACCTTTCACCTTGTCACCAACGCTTAGGTTTTCGTCTAGAGCATCCCACGGGTGCTTCTCTAATTGCTTAAGACCTAATTGGATACGTGTCTTACCTTCATCGAAATCAAGGATCACCACATTAATTTTTTGATCCAATTCTACCACTTCTGACGGGTGGTTGATACGGCTCCAGCTCAAATCAGTGATGTGAACCAAACCATCTACACCGCCCAAGTCGATGAATACACCGTACGAAGTGATGTTCTTAACGGTACCTTCAAGAACTTGTCCTTTCTCCAATTTACCGATGATCTCTTTTTTCTGTTCTTCAAGATCTGCTTCAATAAGCGCCTTGTGAGAAACCACAACGTTTTTGAATTCGTGGTTGATTTTAACCACTTTGAATTCCATTGTTTTATCAACGTATTGATCATAATCGCGGATTGGCTTAACGTCAATTTGCGATCCTGGCAAGAATGCCTCAAGACCGAATACATCTACGATCATACCACCTTTAGTACGTGCCTTAACGTAACCTTTAACGATCTCATCGTTATCGTGTGCTTCGTTAACACGGTCCCAAGCTTTGATAGAACGTGCTTTTCTGTGTGACAATACCAACTGACCGTTTTTATCTTCTTGACGGTCAACTAATACCTCTACCGAATCACCTACTGCAAGCTCTTGATTGTAACGGAACTCATTCAAGCTCACTACACCTTCACTCTTTGAGTTGATGTCGATAATTACTTCACGGTCAGTCATTACGGTAACTTTACCTTCAACGACCTGGTGTTCAACAGAAGAACCTAAAGTCTCAGCATATAGATCAACCAACGCTTGACGTTCGCTGCTATCTGCATTTGCATCACCTTCTACATCCGCCCAACTAAATGCAGGTACTTCAGGAACAACTTCCTCAGTAACTTCTTCAGTTGCTGCTGCAACAGGCGTTTCTACTACGGTTTCTTCTGCTTTTGGAGCTTCCTGAACTGGAGTCTCTTGCTGTACCTCTTCTGCAGGTACTTGATTCTCTTCTGACATGAGAGATTTACTTGTATCTCAGAGTCTTGCACACACTTCCCATTCACTCTAAGAGGGTTGTAGTTTTTAGTATTCCTTCTCGGTTGTGTGCTTCATGTCCGAAAAGGGGTGCAAATATATAAACTTATCACACATAATACCACTGTAAATCAAACAAAAAGCCCCCGGAAAACGAATTTCCGAGGGCTTCTGTTTTTTTAATTAAAAAGGACTACTTCAATTGCTCTTTAAGCAGCTCCGTCGTTGTAGAACCTGGGCGCTCAATCGGCATGCCCATTGCACGATCCCAAATCAAATTAGATAAGGTTCCGAGCGAACGCGCCACCCCGAACAATACCGTATAGAATTCATATTCTACCAGTCCATAATGCGTGAGTAATTGACCACTATGTGCATCCACATTTGGCCAAGGATTTTTCACTTTTCCTGTCGCACTTAAAATATCAGGCACCACCTCATAGATCATGCTGACAATTTTAAACAACTCTGAATTTGGCATTTTCGCCTTGGCAAACTCACGCTGCGCGGTATAACGTGGATCGGTCTTACGCAAAACTGCGTGTCCAAATCCAGGAATGACTTTACCGTCCGCTAACGTCTTTTTACAATAGCTGGCAATCTGCTCTTTAGTAGGCAAGCCACCACCCAATTCTTGACGCATATTGTTAATCCAACGTATCACCTCTTGATTTGCAAGACCGTGCAATGGACCTGCCAAACCGTTCATACCTGCGGCAAAACTCAAATACGCATCACTAAGTGCTGAACCCACCAAATGAACCGTATGCGCACTTACGTTTCCACCTTCATGATCCGCGTGAATAGTCATGTACAAACGCATCAACTCTTTAAACTCATCGTTATCAAAGCCCAACATATGCGCAAAGTTACCCGCCCAATCTAAGCTCGGGTCTGGTTCAATATGCTGATCATTGTGGTACATACGACGATAGATGTATGCAGCCACACGCGGTAAACGTGCAATAAGATTCATTGAATCTTCATATGTCGCGTCCCAATATTCGCTTTTATGTACCCCGTTACTATATGCTTTTGCAAATTCACTCTCCGTGCGCATCGCCATAATGGCCACAGTAAACTGTGTCATAGGATGGGTACGGGTTGGTAGTGCATCTATTGCTTTAAACACATGTACCGGAACATTATTACGGCGCACCCAGTTGTTACTCAAGCGGCGTGCTTCCGCTTCTGTAGGCACCTCATTCATTAACATCAAATGAAACAATCCTTCAGGTAAAGGCTGTTCGCCACCAGGGTACTTCGGCAATTTCTCTTGAAGTTCAGGAATGCTGTAACCACGGAATCGAATACCTTCATCAGGGTCCAATTTTGAGGTCTCACAAATGAGCGCCGGCATGCCGCGCATACCACCATAGAGTTGACTTACCTTAATCTCACCAATCGTTTTATCTCCATTGGCTTTTAGAAAAGCCTTGGTATCGGCTACGATGTCTGGAAAGATGTCTCTAAACTGTTCTTTTATTTTTTCCATGATAGATAGGTTTTCGAGTATTATTAGCTGATGAATCGGAAGTTTTTACCCGGGAAAATCGCGTTTTCACCAAGCTCTTCCTCAATTCTCAATAGTTGATTGTATTTCGCCATACGATCAGAACGCGAGGCAGAACCCGTCTTAATTTGACCCGTATTCAACGCTACTGCCAAATCTGCAATAGTTGAATCTTCGGTCTCTCCTGATCTGTGTGACATCACTGCCGTCATCATGTGGCGGTTTGCAAGTGTTACGGTATTGATGGTCTCAGTAAGTGTACCAATTTGATTTACTTTAATCAAAACTGAATTTGCACTTCCTTCCTCTATACCACGCGCAACACGCTTCTCGTTAGTCACAAAAAGATCATCACCAACTAATTGGACCTTATCTCCGATCTTTGCATGCAGCTTTGCCCAACCAGCCCAGTCGTCTTCATGAAGACCGTCTTCGATTGAAGCAATTGGGTATTTCTCAATCCAATTTGCCCAGTAGTCCACCATCTCGTCCGAAGTCAATTCACGACCGTCGCTCTTGTGGAATACGTAGGTTCCTTTTTCTTCATTGTAAAATTCAGAGGCAGCGGCATCCATCGCTATCCAGATATCAACACCTGGTTTGTAACCTGCTTTCTCAATACTCTCTAGAATAATCTCGAGGGCTTCTTCATTCGAGCCAATAGACGGTGCAAAACCACCTTCATCACCCACGTTCGTTGAATACCCTTTACTCTTTAGTACTTTCTTCAAGTTATGAAACACCTCAGTACCCATGCGCAATGCTTGGCTGAATGATTCAGCACCAAAAGGCATCACCATGAACTCTTGGAAGTCAATCGAATTGTCCGCATGTGAGCCACCGTTTAAGATGTTCATCATAGGAACTGGCAACGTTCTTGCGTTGACACCACCAATGTAGCGGTACAAGGACTGCCCCGTACTTTCGGCTGCTGCCTTAGCGACTGCCAAGGACACCGCCAAAATTGCATTAGCTCCCAACTTTCCTTTATTTTCAGTGCCGTCTAAATCAATCATTATTTGATCAATCTCCGCTTGCTCAGTAACAATCTCGCCTTCCAATTCTGGGGCGATAATATCATTTACATTTTGAACCGCTTGCAATACACCTTTACCCATGTATACACTCGCGTCTTCATCGCGCAGTTCTACTGCTTCATGAATCCCTGTAGATGCACCTGAAGGCACTGCAGCTCTTCCCATTGCACCGGTAGAGGTGATTACATCAACTTCAACTGTTGGATTACCACGTGAATCCAAAATTTGTCTTGCATGAATATGCGTAATAACAGACATATTATATCTTTTTAGAGTGTTAGTTCTTGTTCCTTGCGGACTAGTGGTTCTTTATTCGTTCTATGAATTCGTCAAATAAGTATCTACTATCATGTGGACCTGGGCTTGCCTCAGGGTGGAATTGTACAGAGAAACAATTCACATCTGTGCGTTTAATTCCAGCAACAGTTTGATCGTTCAAGTGGATGTGAGTTAAAACTACATTTTCGGCTTTCTCAACATCTTCCATCTTCACCACAAATCCGTGATTTTGTGATGTAATCTCTCCTTTACCCGTCTCAATGTTCTTCACCGGATGATTAATTCCACGGTGGCCATTGTGCATTTTGTAAGTAGACAAGCCGCTTGCTAATGCAATCATTTGATGTCCCAAACAAATTCCAAACACAGGTAAACCAGAACCGATTCCTTTCGCTACTTCAGCAACTACTTCTGGCGAAGCCGCAGGATCGCCGGGCCCGTTTGAATAGAACAAACCATTAGGACTCCATTCAAGCATTTCTTCAGTACTCGTGTTCCATGGAAAAACCTTAACTCGCGCACCTCTTTCCGTCATGCAACGAATGATGTTTTCCTTAATACCTAAATCTAAGGCTGCAATTCGAACGGTGGAATCTTCAGGACCCACTTCGTAAGCTACTGTACAACTTACTGTTGGTGCCAAAGCTAAACCCTCCATAGAAGGGCACTTCGCTAATTCTTGCTTGAGGGCTTCTACATCATGAATTTCTGTAGATATAATAGCATTCATAGCACCAGCGTCACGAATATGACGAACTAAAGCACGCGTATCAATATCTCGGATAGCTACTTTACCTTCTTTCTCGAAGTATCCAAATAAACTATCCGTCTTACCCGTTCTAGACGCAACCTCACTAAAATTCTTAGTTATTAAACCCGAAATCTGGATGTGCTTGCTTTCTACCTCAGTATTCTTCACACCGTAATTGCCAATATGAGACGTTGCCATCACCATTAATTGACCAAAGTAAGAAGGATCTGTAAAAATCTCTTGATACCCCGTCATCCCAGTATTGAAGCATATCTCTCCGTATGCAGTTCCGTCTAATCCCGTAGATGTCCCGTAAAACACAGCGCCATCCTCTAGCAATAGCACGGCTTTTTTGTTTGATTCTTTCATGAGTCGCTATCTTCAAAAAAAAGGGGAAACCAGGCTTGCACCTAATTTCCCCTCGAAATTACTTAACAATGACCGATTTGGTGCATTAATCTTTTGTTATTCAGCAGATTCTTCTTTTGATTCTTCTACTGCAGCAGGAGCTTCAGCTACCGGTGCAACCTCTTCAACTGCAGGTGCAGTTTCAGTCTTTGCACGACGGCTACGACGAGTAGTCTTCTTCTTCTCATCTTTCCCGTACATATCATTGAAGTCTACCAATTCAATCATACACATCTCTGCATTATCACCTTGGCGATTTCCTGTTTTGATGATACGAGTATATCCTCCAGGACGATCACCGACCTTAGGACCTACTACATTGAATAATTCAGTTACCACTTCTTTCTGACGCAATACTGCAAAAGCAATACGACGATTATGCGTTGTATTCTCTTTTGAACGAGTTACCAGAGGCTCAACTACTTTACGTAATGCCTTTGCCTTCTGCACTGTTGTCATTACACGCTTGTGCTCTATAAGTGAGCCAGCCATGTTACTCAACATCGCTTTTCTGTGCGCAGTCTTTCTACCGAGGTGGTTAAATTTTTTACCGTGTCTCATGCTTATTCTTTATCGAGCTTATATTTTGAGATGTCCATCCCGAAGCTCAAGTTTTTATTTTCAACTAACTCCTCTAGTTCAGTAAGAGACTTCTTACCAAAGTTGCGGAACTTCATTAAATCAGATTTAGAGAATGTCACTAAATCACCCAATGTATCTACCTCTGCTGCCTTCAAACAGTTCAATGCACGAACACTGAGGTCCATATCATGAAGTTTTGTTTTAAGCAACTGACGCATGTGCAATGCTTCTTCATCGTAGCTCTCAGTTTCTGAAGACTCTTCATCTTCTAGACTGATGCGCTCATCACTAAATAACATGAAGTGATGAATCAAAATCTTCGCAGCTTCCGTTAAGGCATCCTTCGGGTGAATTGAACCGTCCGTATCAATTTCGAAAACCAATTTTTCATAATCGGTCTTCTGTTCTACACGATAGTTCTCAACTGAATATTTGACGTTCTTGATTGGAGTGTAAATACTGTCCAAAGCGATTGTTCCAATTGGAGCATCTACTTTCTTGTTCATTTCAGCACCAACGTAACCGCGCCCTTTCTCAATAGTCAATTCCATAGTCAAACTTACGCTTGAATCCATGTTACAAATGACGTGATCTGGGTTCAATACTTGGAAAGCACTGATGTGTGAAGCGAAATCGCCCGCCACTAGTTGTTCTTTTCCAGTGATTGTGAACTTAACGGTTTCAGTATCTTGAGCTTCGATTTGTTGCTTGAAACGTACTTGCTTCAAGTTTAGAACGATCTCAGTTACATCTTCAACAACACCTTGGATGGTTGTGAATTCATGGTCAACACCTTCAATTCTCAATGAAGTCAAGGCAAAACCTTCAAGGCCGGAAAGCAAAACTCTACGAAGTGCATTACCAACGGTAAGACCGTAACCAGGCTCCAAAGGTCTAAACTCGAACTGACCACTGAAATCAGTGGAAGCGTTCATTATTACTTTTTCGGGCTTCTGGAAATTAAGGATAGCCATATAAGAGAGTATAAGGTGATTATTATTTAGAGTACAATTCGACGATCAACTGCTCCTTGATATTCTCAGGGATAGCATCACGTGATGGAACGCTTAGGAAGGTACCTTCCATCTTGCTTTCATTCCATTCTAACCATGGGTACTCAGTTCCATGACCAGCCAATGCCTCAGCGATGACTACCAAAGACTTCGACTTCTCGCGTACACCGATAACATCCCCTGGATTCACATTCATTGAAGGAATGTTTACGATCGCCCCATTAACTGTTACGTGACGGTGACCTACAAGCTGACGAGCACCATCGCGCGTTCTACCTAATCCTAGGCGGAACACTACGTTGTCCAAGCGACTCTCACACAACTGAAGTAAAACATCACCCGTCTTGCCTTTGCTACGAGAAGCCTTATCAAACATTCGCGCGAATTGACGCTCTAAAATACCGTAAGTGTATTTTGCCTTTTGCTTCTCTTGAAGCTGTACTGAATATTCACTCTTCTTTCCACGACGACGGGTGTTACCGTGTTGACCCGGAGGGTACTTACGCTTTTCGAAAGAGCTATCTGGGCCGAAGATAGGCTCACCCATGCGGCGAGCGATCTTTGTTTTTGGTCCTCTATATCTTGCCATAATACTGTTCTTCTCTAATTATTAAACGCGACGTTTCTTAGGTGCACGACAACCGTTGTGTGGAGTTGGTGTGATATCAATGATTTCAATCACCTCTATTCCTAAGTTGTGCAGTGAACGAATCGCACTCTCACGTCCATTACCTGGACCTTTAACGTAAGCTTTCACTTTTTTAAGCCCTGCCTCTAGTGCTACACGACCACAATCTTCAGCTGCCATTTGAGCAGCGTAAGGCGTGTTCTTTTTAGAACCACGGAAGCCCATCTTACCAGCAGACGACCAAGAGATTACTTGCCCCTGATTGTTCGTCAACGAGATAATGATGTTATTAAAAGAAGATCCAATATGCGCTTCACCGACAGCGTCGATACGCACTTTACGCTTCTTTGTTTGTTTAGTCTGTTTCTTAGCCATACTAACTATTATTTAGTCGCTTTCTTCTTGTTAGCAACCGTTTTTCTCTTACCCTTTCTAGTACGTGAATTATTCTTCGTACGCTGTCCACGCAGTGGAAGTCCCAAACGGTGACGGATACCACGGTTACAACCGATGTCCATCATACGCTTGATGTTCAACTGAACCTCTGAACGCAATTCACCTTCTACTCTGTACTCGTCAGCGATTACACCGCGAATCGCAGTCAACTGCTCATCCGTCCAATCCTGAACTTTTACATCTTCACTTACACCTGCCTTGTCCAAAATCTCTTGAGAGCGGCTTAAGCCAACTCCGTAGATATAAGTCAGGCCAATAACACCACGTTTGGTTCTGGGTAAGTCTACACCTGCAATCCTTGCCATAGTCTTTTTCTTCTATTATTGGTTAACCCTGACGTTGCTTGAACTTGGGGTTCTTCTTGTTAATTACATATAAGCGTCCCTTACGGCGAACGATCTTACAATCCGCGCTACGCTTTTTAACTGATGCTCTTACTTTCATTTCTCTAGTATCTGTACGTTATACGAGCCTTTGATAAATCGTATGGGCTCATTTCTAGTTTTACTTTATCACCGGGTAGTAGTTTGATGTAGTGCATTCTCATTTTACCTGAAATATGCGCTGTCACAACGTGACCGTTTTCTAACTCTACACGAAACATCGCATTTGATAATGCCTCTGTTACAGTTCCGTCTTGCTCAATCGCGCTTTGCTTCGCCATATTAACTAAACGTACTTTGTGCGTTTCTACCTCTCAACTTTCCGGTCTTCATCAAACCGTCGTAATGTCTATTTAACAAATAGCTTTCAATCTGCTGCAATGTATCAAGAATAACACCCACGGTAATAAGCAATGATGTACCTCCGTAGAAGTATGCCCACTGCGTATTCAAACCTACAGTCATTGCTACTGCAGGCAAAATTGCAACTAATGCCAGCAACAACGAACCAGGGAATGTGATTCTACTTAAAACAGTATCAAGAAATTCAGCTGTTGGCGCACCTGGCTTAATACCCGGCACAAAACCACCATTGCGTTTGAGATCATCCGCGATAGAGTTTGTATTCACCTGAATTGCTGTGTAGAAATAGGTAAACACAATAATCAGAACAGCGAATGCGACATTGTACCACAAACCTTGAATGTTACCAAATACCGTAATCAACCAACTTACACTATCGCCCTCAGCACCACTGTACTGCAAAACGGTAATTGGAATGAACATGATCGCCTGAGCAAAAATGATTGGCATTACACCTGCCGCATTTACCTTCAATGGTAGATATTGACGCGCAGATGGCGTTGAAGCCGCACGACCTCCAGCCGCTTGTTTTGCATATTGCACAGGAATCTGACGAACCGCCTGAGTAAGTGCAATGGCAAACATAGTGATGACGAAAAGTGCAAATAGCTCAATGATGAAAGCTACCCATCCGGCACCTTGACCAACCTGACTAAGCATTTCTTGAAGGAATGCCTGTGGCAAAGTCGCAATGATACCTACCATAATGAGTAAGGAAATACCATTACCAATGCCTTTGTCGGTAATACGCTCACCTAACCACATTGCGAAAATGGTACCAGTGGTTAACGTAACCCACGCTAAGAACCAAAAAGTCCCAGGATCTAAGGTTAACGAAACACCTTGAGCACTCAAGTTTGCTAAATATGATGGTGCCTGAACACCTGCAATCAAAATGGTTAAGTAACGAGTAATTTGATTCAACTTACGGCGACCACTCTCCCCATCTTTCTGCATCTTCTGTACAGCAGGAACTGCCATACCCATTAATTGAATAATGATCGAAGCAGAGATGTAAGGCATAATCCCCAAAGCCATCACTGACGCACGAGAAAACGCACCACCAGTAAACGCATTCAATACACCCAACAAACCTTCAGAGGTTTGTGCTTGAAGCTGCGTTAAACTTTCAGGATCTACACCAGGAAGAAGAACCGTAGAACCAATTCTATATATCAATAGTAACCCAAGAGTCGTTAGGATTTTATCCTTTAGCTCCGAGATTGCCCAGATATTTTTTATGGTTTCTATAAAACGTTTCATCTAATTACAAAGTAGTTGCCGTACCACCATTTGCTTCAATTGCAGCGGTAGCAGTTTTACTAAATGCATGAGCAGTGATATCTAATTTCATGGTCACTTCACCACGCCCTAAGACTTTCACCAACTCTTTTTTACCAACAAGACCATTGTTTACTAAATCAGCAACAGTGATCGTGGTTGTTAATTTTTTCGCTTCAACAAGAGCTTGGAGTGTATCCAAGTTCAATCCCTTGTATTCTACACGGTTTGGATTAGTGAACCCGAACTTTGGTACACGACGCTGAAGTGGCATTTGACCTCCTTCAAAACCGATTTTACGGCTGTAACCTGAACGCGACTGCGCACCCTTGTGACCACGCGTAGAGGTACCTCCGTGTCCGGAGCCTTCACCTCTACCTACTCGCTTACGGCTGTGGGTTGCACCCTCCGCAGGTTTGAGATTTGATAAATCCATTTTATCTATTTAATTAAAGTTCAACAACTTCTACAAGGTGGTTCACCTTGCGCACCATTCCTAAAACTTGAGCTGTAGCCTCAACTTCTACTGATGCATTCATCTTACGCAGACCTAAAGCATCCATAGTTGCTTTTTGACGTGCAGTACGTCCTATGACGCTGCGCTTTTGTGTAATCTTAATTTTTGCCATTTCCTCTGGAATTATCCGTTAAAAACTTTGTCCACAGAAATACCACGAGTTTTCGCGATCTCCTTAACATCACGCAATTTCAATAAAGCATCAAAAGTTGCTTTAACTACGTTTTGCGGATTAGAAGA
>JAHEKP010000077.1 GCA_024638285.1 Cryomorphaceae bacterium | reverse complement strand
GGTCATGGGGCCTAGCTAAGCTTAAGTAGAAGTTACCGAAACAACCTCCTTAGTACCGCCTAAGTTGCAGCGCTGATCACATCTATTGCTTCGCGGCCAAGTCCTTCGCCAGCTTCTCGGTAGAGGTTGAACGAGGGCACGCCCAATTCGTTTAGCTCTTCGACTTCGCTTTGATGTTTGGCGATTGCCACGATTTTGCAATCGAGGCCACTGGCCATGATACGTTTCACAGCGTCCAAATTATTATGGTGGTTTGGCATTGCTAACAGAATAACCTCTTCAACGGGTGCAGAAAGCCGTACCATGTTCCAAAAATCAGTATCGGTTGCATCGGCTACCTTTACGTTGAAACCTTGTTGTTGAAGTTTTTCTGCGTGGCCCTCGCTCAACTCAATGCCTATGACTTTGTCTGGATATTGCTCATTTAAGACTTGGTATGCTCCTGTTCCTACACGGCCCATACCAATTATCAGTACAGTGGCCTCCCCTGTGTCCAGTATCTCATCCTTGGGGTGCAGCTTGTCTTTCTGATACCTATCCCAAAAGGGTTTGTATTTCTGATAAATATCTTCAGTCTTGAGGCTGAAGGGAGATGCCACCGCAAAACTAATGCTGACAGTAATTGCCATAACAAGTAGCCAGTCCACAGGAAGTATTCCGTTAGCAACGCCTAATCCAGCGACAATAAGACCAAACTCGGAGTAGTTTCCAAGACTTATCGCTGTGAAAAGACTTGTCCTCGAACGCAATCCAAAACGGGCCGTAATAAATAAGTAGAGCCAGGTTTTGATTGGAAGCACCAAGATTAAACCAAGTGCAGTATATATGACGGTATCGCTTGGTAGGCCCTGCATGCCGACTGATAGAAAGAAGCCGACAAGCATAAGCTCTTTGAAGTTCAAAAGTGATTTTGCCATTGCCTTTGATTTGGGATGATTAGATATGACGACGCCTAAGATTAGCGCTCCCAAATCACCTTTTAAGTCAACGGAGTAGAAGAATTCATAACCGGCCCCCATTGCGAAAAATAGCGCGCTAAGCACCAAAAGCTCACCGTGGCCTGCGTAGTCAATTACTTTGTAAATTGCTTTTCTTACTTGGGGTAAAAACAGGGCGAGTACCAAAATTGCGTAGATGCTGGGGTACTTCCCCTCGCTAACCGTGAGGAAAAGAACAGCGAAGATATCTTGCATAACCAGGATGCCAATTGCGACTTTGCCATAAAGCGCTGCCATGTCGCCTTTGTCTTCAAGTACTTTAACTGCGTAAACTGTGCTCGAGAACGAGAGACCAAAGGCCAGTATTACGACTGCAACGGGCGACAGGTCAAAAAGCGGGATTTTAAAGAGCAACTGGCCCAACAGAATGACACCAGTAAATAGTACAGTTGAGGCAACTATATGAAGCACTGATGTTCCCCACACCTCAGCCGTTGCTAGGTCCTTCAACTTCAGTTTAAGGCCAATCGAAAACAATAAAAGCGTAACGCCAAGATCGGCGATCGTTTGAAGGCCTGTTGGCGCATCTAATCCAGCGTAATTGTAGGCAAAACCCGCGATCAAAAATCCGACCATTGGTGGAAGGCCGATGCGGCTTATCAGGAGACCGAAAAAAAATGCAAAAGATACAAGCGTAATTGTCATATGAGTGACCTCTGAATAGCCGTAGGTAAGTTTAGTTTATTGGAGAGAAGGAGGAGCCGTTTACTCTACTCCAATAGGATGCGAGCCGAGGGTCGTCGACCTTATCACCACGGATCAGAGCACCCGGTTCTACCTTTGGGTATATTTGGTCTGCCAACTTAATTTGGCTTCCAGACAACCGCCGGACAATGTGGCGACGTGTGAGCTGCTCGGGGTGAGTAAGTCCAGTAGCCTCCAGTAGTTCCTTTAACGCAAAACGAGTATTTTTTTGAAAATTACAAACGCGGGTGGCACGTGATTTAATGTCGAGCGCGCGGTATCTCTTGGGGTCCATCGTTGCAATTCCTGTTGGACAGTGGCCAGATGAGCAGTCTCTTGCTTGGATACACCCCAGCGAAAACATGAAAGGTCGAGCCATGTTGCACCAATCCGCGCCCAACGCGCAGATGCGCGCGATATCGTATGCGCTGACAATTTTTCCTGAAGCACCAACTTTTACGCGATCTCTTAGGCCAGCCCCTTTAAGTGCATTGTCAACAAAAACAACGGCGTCCCTAAGCGGGCTGCCAATGTGATCCGTGAATTCAACGGGGGCAGCACCTGTGCCGCCTTCCGAGCCGTCTACAGTTATAAAGTCTAGGACTGATTCTGTTTCAACCATTGCTTTGACAATTGACACAAATTCCCAGGGGTGTCCTACGCATAACTTAATTCCTACTGGTTTGCCACCGGAGAGAGTGCGCAATTGATTTGCAAACTCAAGAAGTTCGTTGGGGGTGCTGAAAGCCGAATGGCTATGTGGAGAGACAACATCTTTGAAGGGCTCAACACCTCGGGTTTTGGCAATTTCGGGAGTTACTTTGGATCCCAAAAGCATTCCTCCGTGTCCTGGTTTGGCACCTTGGCTCAACTTGATCTCAATCATCTTGACTTGGGGCAGCCGTGCGCGTGTTTCAAAAACTTCGCTGTCAAATTTACCGTCCTTGGTTCTGCAGCCGAAGTAGCCGGTTGAAATCTGCCAGATTGTGTCACCACCACCCATCTCATGGTACTGCGAAAAAGATCCTTCGCCGGTATTGTGGGCAAACCCGCCCTGCTTGGCGCCTGTGGACAAAGCCTGAATGGCGTTGGGCGAAAGTGATCCGAAGCTGGTACCCGAAATATTGAGGATTGACATTTCATATGCCGCGGGTCCGACACCTGTCACTATGCGAAAGTCATCATCAGCAATATGGGTCGGTGAAATAGAGTGATTAAGCCATGTGAAGTCGTCTGAATAGTGATTGCCGTCCGAGCCAAAGGGCCGTGCGGCGAGCAACTCTTTTGAGCGTTGATATACCATTGAGCGTTGATTGCGCGAGTATGGAAGCTCGTCAGTGTCGGACTCCCAAAAGTACTGACGCAGTTCAGGACGGATTGACTCAAGAAGGAAACGAAACCTGCCAATTAGGGGAAAGTTAGCAAGCACCGGTCTGCTTCTTTGTAAGAAATCATAGGTACCAAGAAGTGCTAAGAATGCAAAAGGTATGGCGGCATAGAACGCATGGGCCCAGTAAAAACCGAGTATTAATAGCAACCCGGTGGTCACAGAAACGTAGAATAGGGCTGAATACCGGCTCCATAGTAGGCTCATCATTAAGCTCCTCTCAAAAAGTTTTCGCCATTAAGTGTTATAATCAAAATTACCAATACCACACTAGCTACAAAATTCTGATAAACTAGTGCTTTATGATATTGCCGCGCTCAAGGTGGGCAATGTGTTTGATGAAGCAGTCAAAGGTACT
>JAHEKP010000036.1 GCA_024638285.1 Cryomorphaceae bacterium | reverse complement strand
TCCCTCACAGGTTTCACATATGGATGCTTCTACATTGTAGATGGTTTTATTACCGATAGTCAACTCTCTAAGGTTAACTCGTGCAGAATAATTGACGTCACCACTTGCGTTGATATAATTCATCCCGTCAAGAATATCCGTTTTATCTAGATCACCATTTTCAATTGCAGCCATTAAAAAAGTAGGTGATATACTTATTTCACCTGCACCGGTATCGAAAATCATATTGTTTACAGGAACCCCATTAATGGATACATCAACTTTGAAAACCCCATTTTCCTTTTTTAAGGGTATTACATTCCTCGTAGATGTCACGGCAGATTGACAATTTATACACCGGCCTTCCTTCCAATTTCCTTTCATAGTGCCTCCACTGTAGAAATGAAGCGTACCCTCTCCTTCTTCGTTAAAGTTTACTATTTCACCGCGATAAGTATCCCCGGTATTATATGCTATTTCACCATTTCCAGTTATTGCCCATTCAATAAATGGCCCTTTAATTTCATAGCCATCATTTGCTCCAGGTGCTGTGTTAGGTACAGTCCAAACTCCTATTCCTATTGGATCTCCATCTACCCAGTTGCATTTAATGACTTGACCTGAACGAAATTCAAGTGTACCCATTCCATTAGGACTACCTAAAGACAATTCGCCAACATAAGCAAGTGCCCCATCATAAACCAATAGGTCTTTTATTTCGCCAGCTTCAAAAGGACCTTCATTTGGATAATCGGGATAAGTAACCGTTCCTTTTCCTGTTAAGGTCCCATTAACAAAGGTTCCTTTATACACTGAGCCGGTACCATCCTTCCAGATTCCCTCACCATTATCACAGTCTCCTGAGAGGCACTGTGAAGACAATGAAAATGAAAGAAATATTAAAACGAGTATTGAACAGTATTTTAAAGGCACAATTATAAATTAAGATTACCAGCAGTTTCCCACCTACTATTTTAACAACTCCTTAATTCCGCCTAGAGAGCTCAACACTCCAGTGGCTTCATAAGGGAGGAATACCGTCTTATTATCTGTGCCTTTACCTAAAGATTCAAGGGTTTTCAAATACTCTTTCGCAATCAAATACTGGATAGGATCCTTAGAATCTCCACCTACAGCAGATTTTATAAGCTCAATGGCTTCTGCCTCCGCCTTTGCTGTTTTAATTCGTGCATTTGCTGCACCTTCGGCCTCTAATATCGCAGATTGGCTCTCACCTTCTGCACGCGCAATATCACTCTCACGCTGACCTTCGGCATTCAAAATGGCGGCGCGTTTCAAACCTTCCGCTTCCAGTACAGCAGCACGACGGTCGCGCTCCGCACGCATTTGTTTCTCCATTGCTGCCTGAATATCTGCAGGTGGATTGATATCCTGCAACTCTACTCTATTCACCTTAACGCCCCACTTATTTGTGGCATCATCAAGGATGGAGCGAAGCTTCGTGTTTATGGTATCTCTTGAGGATAAACTCTCATCCAATTCCAGCTCGCCGATCACGTTACGCAACGTGGTCTGTGTCAATTTTTCAATAGCATCTGGTAAATTTGAAATCTCATAAACCGCTTTCACAGGGTCCATAACCTGAAAATAAAGCACGGCATTGATCTGAACAACAACATTATCTTTTGTGATGACATTTTGCTTTGGGAAGTCATAGACCGTTTCCCGCAGATCGATGCGGTTTAATTCCTTAAAATTGACCATTTTTCTTCCATCGATCCCTTCCAATACATAGCGCCACATAATGGACCGCGGTCGATCTACAAAAGGCCAGATGATATTAATTCCGCTGCTTAAGGTGCGGCTGTACTTCCCTAATCTTTCAATGATGACCACTTCAGATTGCTGAACGATTTTCAATCCTGCTGCGCCAAAGATGACCACCAGCAGGGCCAATGTTGAGAATATTACTAAGAATCCACTCATTTTATTTTTGTTTAGGTATTAAAATTCTATTTGACTACATGTTCAACCTGGAGCACGATGCTGTCTCTGGAGACCACACGTACGCGGGATCCTACCGTGAGGTCTTCCTCACACTCCACTTTCCAATCATCACCGCCAATAAGGGCGCGACCTGCACCCGTAGCATTATTTACAGCTTCCGTAATGCGGCCTTGTTGTCCCACGATAGAATCTGCATTCGTCTTCACTTTATCTTTTAAAAAGCGATCCACCACGGGCTTAATGGTAAAAAAAGCAATCATGGAGCCTAGGGCGAATAAAGCAACAAGCCATTCCGTATCCAATTCAAAATACGCCCCAACGCTACTGAATACCAATCCTACTCCTAGCGCCCCCGCAAGGAAACCCAGTGTAAAAACTTCAATAATCAAAGAGAAAATGGCCATCGCCAATAAAATATGCCAAAGCCCTACAGACTCCATACGCAACGGTTTTAAGTTAAAAGGGAAGTTACTAAAGAATCGCTAACCCACTCCCTGTTTTCACTAATTTAGACCGTTCTAAAAATCGGAAAATGCGAAAACTACTCCTAGTTCTTCTTCTCACAACCACCCTCAATGCTCAAGAGCGTGTTCTATTCATAGGCAACAGTTACACGGCAGCAAACAGCCTCCCAACGATGGTTGCGACCATTGCCTCCTCTGCGAACCAGAGTTTAGCTTGTTCTCAGCAAACCTTGGGCGGTGCAACGCTCTACCAGCATTCGCAGAGCAACATCACTTATACACAACTAGCGAGCCAAAACTGGGACTATGTGGTCCTTCAAGCCCAAAGCCAAGAACCCAGCTTTCCCTTCAGCCAATTTTCATGGCAAACCCTTCCTTATGCCATTGAGCTCGTAGATTCCATCCGCAGCATCGCCCCTTGTGCTCAACCTGTATTTTTTAGAACATGGGGACGCGAAAACGGCGATCAAGCGAACTGTGCTGCCTTCCCGCCACTCTGCACGTACGAAGGAATGGACTCCATGCTCCACCGCCACTATTCGCTAATGGCGGATACCACAGATTCTTACCTCAGCCCTGTAGGCACGGTATGGAAGCACATTCGCGATACCGACACCACCATCAACCTGTACACCTCTGATGGCAGCCATCCCTCCCTCGCTGGTACCTATGCAGCAGCCTGTACGTTCTTTACTATGATCACACGCATGGATCCCAATACCATCACGGACGATCAAAACCTAAATCCTGGCGTTGCCGCTGCCATTCGCCAAGCTGCAAAAGATGTCGTCTATGATTCATTGGCCGCATGGGGCGTTGGACTGTACGATACACAAGCTGGCTTCACCGTAACCATGGCATTTGACACATTAACCTACACGGATACCAGCACCTATGCAGATTCTATCTACTACGACTTTGGTGACAGTAGCTACAGCAGTACCCCGAACGGCACCCACGTTTATGGACAAAACGACCTCTTTACCGTCACACAATATGCCTACCGTTGCGGAAGGGTGGATACTACATCCATAGTGGTTCAATCCGTAATTCTCTTCGATATAAGCGAACAGCAGCAGGAATTAGTAAATCTAAAGCAATTGGACCAATTCTGGCCTCCCAACCTTCAAAGCGTCCACCTCTATAGTCTCGACGGAAAACTCTGCTGGAGTAGCCAACGTTCAAACCCTTCGAATTTGCCGGACGGTTTGCCTAGAATACTGGTAATAGAAGCTACCTGGAACAACGGTTTACGCACGCGCCAACGGTACTTCTCAAAGTAATAAGAAAAAAAAGCCACCCCGAAAGAGGTGGCTTTTCACAATTGCTATAAATGAAATTAGAGCAGGTCGAATCGATCAGCCATCATCACTTTGTTCCATGCCGCAACAAAGTCCTGGACTACCTTCTCCTCTGCATCAGCTGAAGCATAAACCTCAGCAATGGCGCGTAATTCAGAATTAGAACCAAAGATCAAATCCACGCGGGTAGCAGACCATTTGGCCTCGCCCGTTTTACGATCTGTAGCAACGAAGTTATCCTTGTATTCCGTTGTTGCAGTCCATTTGTTGTCCATGTCCAGTAAATTCACAAAGAAATCATTGGTCAGTGCACCTTTTTGATCCGTGAACACCCCGTGTCCGCGACCATCATAGTTTGCACCTATGGCACGCATCCCTCCTACAAGTACGGACATCTCAGGGGCGGTGAGCCCTAATAACTGAGCCTTATCCACTAACAACTCCTCCGCACTCAGGAAGTAATTTGTCTTCTCATAGTTACGGAATCCATCCGCCATAGGCTCTAACAGAGCAACAGAAGCAACATCTGTCATTTCTTGTGTCGCATCCGTGCGTCCCGGTATAAATGGAATGCTCACAGCGTGACCAGCGGCCAGAGCTGCACGCTCTACACCTAGGTTCCCTCCTAAAACGATAAGATCTGCTATGGAGACTTTCTTCTTGCGTTTGTCAAAATCTTGCTTGATGCCCTCATATACCGCTAAAACTTTGGCCAATTCTTTAGGATTGTTCACTTCCCAATCTTTCATAGGTGCCAAACGAATACGTGCACCGTTCGCTCCACCCCTGCGGTCCGATTCACGGTATGTGGATGCAGAAGCCCAAGCCGTGCGTACCAATTCTTGCGTCGTCAAACCCGAAGCTTCAATAGCCGACTTTAGCTTTATAATATCCTCCGCATTCACGGACTCATAATCTGCAACTGGAATAGGATCTTGCCAAATGTATTCTTCTTTAGGTGTTTCTGGGCCCAAATACGTTGTGTTTGGTCCCATATCGCGGTGTGTGAGCTTAAACCATGCACGAGCAAAGGCCTTATCAAACTCCTCCGGGTGCTCATAAAAGCGCTTCGATATTTTCAAATATTCAGGATCGCGCACCATAGACAAATCTGTGGTCAACATGCGCGGACGGTGCTTTGTATCAGCATCAAAGGCATCCGGCACTACCTGAGGTCCATTCTTAGCTACCCACTGGTGTGCACCTGCAGGACTTTTCTCTAGCTCCCATTCAAATTCAAACAAAGCTGCCAAATATTCATGGCTCCATTGTGTTGGCTTGCTGGTCCATATTACCTCTAGACCTGAAGTGATGGCATCTGCACCCGCACCCGTACCATGGTCGCTGGTCCAACCAAACCCTTGTTCTTCAATACCGGCACGCTCTGGCTCTGGACCCTGATGTGAGCCTGCAGCGGCACCGTGCGTTTTACCCAAGGTGTGGCCACCTGCAATCAATGCAACAGTTTCCTCGTCGTTCATTCCCATGCGGCCAAAAGTCTCACGAATGTCATGGGCTGCAGCTATAGGGTCTGGGACGCCGTCCGGCCCTTCCGGGTTTACATAAATCAATCCCATTTGCACTGCGGCTAAGGGCTTTTCTAACTGGCGATCACCTGAATAACGGTTGCTCTCTAACCACTTTGATTCTGAACCCCAGTACACATCACTTTCAGGCTCCCAAACGTCAACGCGACCACCTGCAAAACCGGCCGTTTCAAAGCCCATATCTTCAAGCGCAACGTTTCCAGCGAGGACCATTAGATCCGCCCATGAGATCGATGCACCATACTTTTGCTTTACCGGCCAAAGCAATCTTCTGGCTTTATCCAGGTTAGCATTATCTGGCCAGCTGTTTATGGGTGCAAAACGTTGCTGACCGGTGCGACTTCCGCCGCGTCCGTCCCCTGTTCTATAGGTACCGGCACTGTGCCAAGCCATGCGGATGAATAAACCGCCGTAATGCCCCCAATCGGCGGGCCACCAATCTTGACTTTCAGTTAATGTTTTTCTGATATCCTCTTTTAATGCGTAATAATCTAATGCTTCAAAAGACTCACGGTAATCAAAGGACTCGCCCAGAGGATTACTGAGCGATGAATTTTGACGCAGTACGGATAAATCCAACTGGTTAGGTAACAGTGAAGGTGCTACCGATTTTGAATGTGCATGTGGATTCTTCATCCCTGAGGCGTGCGCCTCTTCCATACTCATCCCTCCTTCGTGAACAGGACATTTAGTCATGTCCATGGCTTCTTGTGCAGTCGCTGTAAAACCTACAGAAAGTGCTGCAAGCAGACCTAATTTCTTTAACATGATTCAGTGATTTAAGGATTAACATACTAAACTCGCTTTTCTACAGATGACAAGCAATCGACTTTACTTATGCGTTAATAGAGCACCACGGAAACCGAACCTTATGACTCGTTTAGTGTTAATCCCAAAAGACTACTATGCACGCTTTATTTCTTACCATCGCCATGCTCGCCTCTTACACCACCCTGTTTGACTTTACCACAGATGCCAACATGGATTCTTGGGCAGTAGTGAATGACGGTGTGATGGGCGGCCTGTCCAAAGGCAAGTTGGAAGTAACACCTGAAGGGCACGGTAAATTTAGCGGAACAGTTTCCTTAGAAAATTACGGCGGATTCACCTCCATTCGTTGCGCTCTTGCAGACATCCCAACGACGCCAAACGCAAGAGTACAGCTTCGCATCAAAGGGGATGGTAAAGCGTATCAATTTCGAGTGAAGCATAAGCCGCGTGACTACCAGAGCTACATCACTACTTTTTCAACTACAGGCGATTGGGAAACCATCGAAATCCCATTGAATGACCTGTTTCCTTCATGGCGCGGTCAAAAACTGGATATGCCAAATTTCGACCATTCCAGCATGAATGAATTCACTTTGCTCATCGCTAATAAGCGGAATGAGACTTTTGAACTGTTGATCGATAAAGTGGTATTGCTCCCGTAGACTTACTGTACACCTCCAAACCCTACACCAACTCCAAGACGAATCTGTAGGGCCGGTAACTCCCAACTGGGTACGTTTGCAAAACCGGCGCCGAACACAAAATCAAAAGTTGCCGCATCAAAAAGCTGAACACTCTGGTAGATATTTGCAGTAAGCATGTACTTAGGATCGACATCTAGAATGGTCTCCGCCATGAATTCAAGCGACTGGGTTTGTTGGTAGAAGAAAAAATCGCCTTGATTAAAGTCTATTCTAACTCCTGCGGCTAGGTAGGCACCAAAATCTGTGAATTCACCCATTGAATCACCTCTGGAATAGCCCAATGCTCCCTTCCATTTTATTGCCGGCAGATTCGTTAAGCGTTCGACCGTTACATGAGGTGCGACCCCTAGATAATTTGCTCCTACGTCGTACGGGTCCTCTGTAATTTCCTGAATAACTAAAACTGGGATTTGAACCCCAATACGCCAATCCTCTAAACCTATATAAAGACCTGTACCTTTACTGGATTTTAGGTCGCTCACTTGCACATCTGCTCCAGTGGATACGCCATCTTTACGCACTACAGTCTGTGCTTGTGCACTTAGACCCAAAAAGACTAGTAGAAGAATCGCTTTAATTTTCATTGATCTAAAATTTTAGAAGCCACATTGCTCTGGCCACGTTGGATCGCCAAAGATATCAGTATGCAGCATCACTTTTTGAGATTCTTTCAATGTACCCATAGCCCCACGGAACATACCTTTAGAGTTGAAGGTCATCGTCGCATTACCCTGCGCATCTATGGCGATTAATCCACCATTACCTGCATCTTCATTCAAAACACCAAAAATGACACGGCTTGCACTCTCCTTGAGCGTCAGGCCCTCATACTGCATGCGTGCATTGACCTGAAAGGCTACATTCTCGCGAATAAAATATTCACCATGACCCGTGCAGCTCACCGCAGCACCGTTATTATCTGCATAGGTTCCAGCGCCAATGATAGGAACATCACCTACGCGGCCATATTTTTTACCCATCATTCCACCGGTAGAGGTACCTGCATATACATCGCCGTTGGCATCCTTAAGTACAACCCCTACGGTACCATTTTTCTTCATCTCTTTCCAGCGTTGGTATTGACCTTCGCGCTTAGGTGTTAAAAAGTATTTGTTTTCAACAAACTCGTGCGAACGGGTCCTAGCAAAAGATTCCGCACCATCACCAATCAATAGCACGTGCGGGGTATGATCCATGACGTCACGGGCCAATTTCGCAGGATTTTTAATGTGCCGCAATCCCGCAACAGCGCCTGCCTTTTTCGTTGCTCCATTCATTACCGAAGCATCTAGTTCCACCATGCCCTCGGCATTAACTACAGCACCTTTACCCGCATTGAAGAGCGGGTTGTTCTCTAACAGCGTGAGACAATGGACGACCACATCCATACCAGGGCGTCCTTCTTCAAGCATTGCATAGCCTGCCTTTAAGACGATGCGAAGTGAGGAATCATAAGACGTGATCTGCGCATCAGTATAATAAGCGCGTTCAATACCGCCTGCGCCACCATGAATCACAATAGCAGGGCCGTCAAACACAAACTGTTCGTGGTTTTGCCCAAGGGCGAAAAATGGTAAAGCAAGCAGAATGGTAAGAAAGCGCATGATAATTAGGTTTTAATCTAGTGGCAACGAAAATATATTGATTTACTCCCCGTGAAACAGTTTGTGTTTTTTGATGGGTAAACCTTTTTTAATCCGCCAAGCGTGGTAGATGCTCGGGGTATCTGGGGTCCAACGCGGTAGAAAGAAGGCGATACCGAATCGGTCAAAATGACTGACATATGCAAAAAATAACATCGCTGGCACCGCTAAACTACCGTCACCCGTCCACCATATAGTAGTAAATCCTAGCAGGATGGCAATTCCCAATAACTTACCCGAATAGGCATGTGCCGCAAGCTCCTTACCAAATTTCAGAAACGACACCGCATACGTCAACGCCTCCAAAAGCAACGCCAATCGCAACCATAGAAGATGCGGGCGGTACACTTCAGGGTTCCAAAACCAAGTCGCAGTTCCTACACTCATCCAGAATAGTAAATCTGCAATGCTATCGGCACGGCGCATCAATGGCGTCGCTACACCTAAATGGCGGGCAATGATGCCGTCAAGAATATCACCTATCAAGGCGATCCAAATGAGTACAACCACCGCTGGGCCTACCCAATGATGAGATAAGCTTGCGAGATAGATGATCATTGGCCCAGATAGCGTACGACTAAAAATCAGCCCCCAAGGAAGAAGGTACTTCATAGCCCTAGAAGGTACAGTTAATTTACAATTCAGTGCATCTCCGAAAGCTCGCTCTGCCATTGAAGCCAAAAATTCCTTATTCTACACTAAACAAATTAAGCATGTACGGTAGGTAAGTTTTAGGGGTCCGCGATGCGGACCCTTTTTTATATCTTTCTCCAAAGAAGAAAGCATGGGAAGATTCAAATACCTCTTTATTTTCACACTTCCTGCCCTAGCACTCATTAGTTTTCACAGCTACGGCGTACTGGCCTATTTACCGGTCCTGGAAGCATTTGTACTTATCCCAATCCTTGAGTTGTTTTTCGCACCCAATCCGTCAAATTTAAATGAGACCGAAAAGGCAAAGCGCATGGGCGATTTGACCTATAAAATTGTGCTTCGCGCCATCATACCGTTTCAACTCATATGGGGCTATTTTCTCTTGTTACAGACGACTGCAGATCTTGATAATGTAACCTTTGTTGGACGCATTCTTTCCTATGGCATCATGTGCGGTGTTATCGGTATTAATGTAGCCCACGAACTAGGACATAAAACCTCCAAAACGGACCAATTCTTTGCTAAAGTCTTACTCACAACCTCACTCTACACGCATTTTTTTCTAGAGCACAACTATGGGCACCATAAAAATGTAGGTACGCCTGAAGATCCATCTACTGCGAGGAAGGGCGAATGGGTGTATGCCTTTTGGCTGAGATCCATCATTTTCTCCTACCGGAGCGCCTGGAAAATAGCAAATGTCCGGAGTAAAGGTAAATTTTGGCGAAATGAAATGCTGGCCTACACGCTAGTGCAGTTAGTATTGCTTTACAGCATCTACTGCGCGTTCGGCGGTCGTGGCCTAATTGCATTCGTGGGAGCTGCAGTTACTGGATGGATTCTTTTAGAAACCGTTCAATACATAGAACATTACGGACTCATGCGATCCCGGATAAACGCGCATAGGTTTGAATCGGTCAACCCGACACACAGCTGGAATTCTAACCACCAATGGGGACGCGCCATTCTCTTTGAGCTGTCACGCCACAGCGACCACCACTTTCTACCGCACAAAGAGTACGTAGTCCTAGACCATCACGAAAAAAGCCCTCAGCTGCCAACTGGATATCCGGGAATGATGCTGTTATCACTCATTCCACCCCTGTACTTTCGGGTTGTTAAACGAGCATTAACAGGCATCACGAACAATTAAAAAGCATCTGCGTTAAGGTCTAAGAACCCAATCAACGACCCGATGAATCGCTTCAAATCTATTTTTACTTGTGCGCTCTTTCTAGTTCTATTTAGCTGTGAAAACGTAGACTCCTCTGGAACATGTGTGGACGGAATTCAAAACGGAAATGAGGCCGGAGTGGATTGCGGCGGAGATTGCCCGCCTTGTTTGAACACTTTTACCATCGAAGGCAATGTCCAAAAGGGCCCCTTCTTAAACGGAAGTTCTGTTTTGGCATCGGCTTTAGATTCATCACTTACACCACTGGGTGCCACATTCAATACCCAGATCTTAGACAATTCTGGCTACTTCGGTTTCAACAATCTTCAACTGCCTTTTAGCTTTGTGGGCATACGTGCAGACGGCTTTTATTTTAACGAGGTGTGTGGCGAACAGTCCGCAGCACAAATAACGCTCAACGCGCTACTAGATTTGACCAGCGCCGGACCCGCAAACGTGAATACGATGACGCATCTAGAGAAAGCGCGTATTGAATACCTTGTTGCAGGAGGAATGGGGTTCTCTGATGCGAAATCGAAGGCTATGAAAGAGATACTTGCAATTTTCGAGGTTGATACCACACAAAACTTCCCACCAGCGCAGCTCCTGGACATTGCCAACAGCTCTTATGCAGATGGCGTACTCATAGCTATCACTTCTATTCTTCAAGGTTACCGCACGGTAAGTGAGTTTTCAGACCTCATGGCCAACATCACCACGGATATACGCACGGATGGAACTTTAGACAGTCCTACATTAGGCGCTAAACTGCGAGCGCATGCAGCCGTTATTGATACGAATGCCATTAAGCAAAACATCATAGATCGCTACCTCGATCTAGGAATAACGGTCGCAGTTCCCAACTTTGGCCAACACGTGACCAATTACTTGAACAATACCTCCCATACCACAGGTGAAGACATTATAGATTACCCAGAAACAGGATTAGCGGGCACCAACCTTCTTAATGCTACCGACAGCATTTACTCTACGGCAAACCAGTTTTACAGCTTTGCGGCAAAACGTCCAAATGATTGCGTTGGGCTGTCTGTTAAAATATCTAAGATTGGTGGATCATGCACCTACTGCTGGTTTTACAGTTTAGGTAGCGGTCAAAATTGGGCAGCTTCCAGCTATGATGCAACCACCTATAGCCAAACGTATACTTCATTAGGATTGGATGCTGATTTAAGTGTGGGTTTCGAATCCGGTACCTTCAAACTGGAGTTTTTCTTAAATGGCAACAATGTGCCTTACCGTACAAAAGTGATCAGCGTAAATTAATCCAGCCACCCGGCCAACTGCAAGAGCTCGCGGTCAGCTGCCGACCAGTCGTAAGTATGCAGTAATGATCTATGCGACCAGCTCAGATCATTGTGTTCATTCATCACTGGCAGCCCATCTACGAGTGCGCAATGAAAAAGTGTGAGGTCAACGTTTACATCAGGGTACGCATAGACCACTCTTCCTAGCGCTTCCAAGGGTTGAATGTCTAATTGTAATTCCTCTTTTACTTCACGGATAACGGCATCTACAGGAAGCTCCCCCTGCTCTACCTTGCCGCCCGGAAATTCCCATTTTAGACTCTTATAGGCCTTTACATCTTCTTTTCGTTGAACGATAAGAATTAGATCTTCTACCTGGATCAGCGCTGCTACCACTTCAATAGTTTTCATTCTGTAGTCATCTTTAGCTAAGTGCTTTGTATTTGTTGTGCACATGCAACATCAGTACTCCAAAACCTATACCTAGTAGAATTAAAACCTGACTTAAAAGGCCTTCCGCTGTAAATGATAGTTTCAAAAGTACCGTGGAAATAACGAAGCTGGAGTTGCGAATAATTACTGGGAAATTATCTGAATAAAGTAATGACAACAGTAGAATAATGACATCTGAGATGATTAGAAAATTGTAAAACTGCTCGAAGAAAATGGCGTTTACAGCGACCATATTTGCCTGCTCAATGTGCTGAAAGGTGGGCACCACCCAAGCAAAGAAACTTTGTACCCCAAGAACTACAAAAACAGCAAAAAGGACTAGCGACAACAACTGCTTCGCTTGCACAAACTGTTTTAATCTAGGACCAATTTCTTTTTCCTCCATCGCCTCAAAATCTGCATATTTATACGTACCGCTTAGCTTGTAAAACCAATAAACGAGGTAAAATGCTAAGACCACTAAAATGACATCGGCAGCAAATTCCAGATTGTGTTGACTGCTCCATGTGGCCACTTTTAAATCCAAAACAGCCATATCCTTAAATAGCCCACGGATGAGAATTAAGGCAATAACCTCGTATTGCTTGGCAATGTAGATGGTAGTTGACCTGCGCAGGTAATAGATCATGAGATAGGCCTCATACACCAGTAAGATGGAGAACGGAGTATAAATGGCACTAATGGGATCACGGAGTAATGCAGCCTCTGCGCCTCCTGGAATGTAGGCTCGAAACAAATGCAACATAAGATGGACGATAAAGCTACAAATAGCCAGATAAAGTGCCCAGCGACCGATGGTCTTACGGAAGGTATGTGTGAATACTGGTATGTTCATAACTAGAAGATAACCAATTAATTACAACAAAGTTGACCTTTCACATGATTATTTGCTTCATGCTCTTTTAATCGCGCTATGCATCGTACCTTCGCGCCAAATTAAGAAAGTACCATGCTCAACGTCAACAACGTAACTCTACAGTTTGGAAAACGCGTCCTTTTCGAAGACGTGAATATTAAATTTCACGGCGAGCGCTGCTACGGCCTGATCGGTGCGAACGGCGCAGGAAAATCGACCTTCTTAAAAATCCTTTCCGACGAGATTAGCCCAAACAGTGGGAATGTGACGCTGGAATCCGGTAAGCGCATGTCCGTGCTTTCTCAGAACCACTTTGCTTTTGATGAAGAGACGGTCTTGAATACGGTTATTCAAGGGAACCAACCGCTGTGGGATTTAATGCAGGAAAAGGATGCTATCTATATGAAGCCCGACTTTAGTGAAGAAGATGGACTCATCGCGGCTGACTTAGAGGTGAAATTTGAAGAGATGGACGGCTGGAATGCCGAAAGTGATGCGGCCAACTTATTGAGTGGTTTGGGAATCGGCACGGAAGCTCACTACACGTTGATGAAAGATTTGGAAGGTTCTACGAAAGTTCGTGTACTCCTTGCGCAAGCACTTTTCGGGAATCCAGATATTCTAATTCTGGATGAACCTACCAATGATTTGGACTTAAAAACCATTGCTTGGCTAGAAGATTTCTTGATCGACTTTAGAAACACTGTGATTGTGGTCAGTCACGACCGTCACTTCTTAGATACGGTGTGTACACATATCGCAGATATTGATTTCAAACGTATTAAACTCTATACGGGTAACTACAGTTTCTGGTACGAGAGTTCACAATTGGCGCTTCGCCAACGTCAATCGCAAAACAAAAAGGCAGAAGATAAGCGAAAAGAACTTCAAGAGTTCATCTCTCGTTTTGCGGCAAATGCATCAAAAAGCAAGCAGGCAACCTCGAGAAAGAAAATGTTGGATAAAATTAATGTGGATGAAATTCAAGCTTCGTCGCGCATGTATCCCGCAATCATTTTTGACCAATTGCGTGAGGCCGGTGACCAAATCTTAGAAGTCGAGGGACTTACCGCGCACGATGAGGCCGGTGAAATTCTTTTTAAAAACCTCAGCTTCAAATTGAACCGTGGTGATAAAGTAGCGCTGCTAGCAGATGACCACAGAGCACTCACGGCTCTCTATGAGATTCTAGAAGGAAAACGCCAAGCGGATGCGGGGACCTTTGCCTTTGGCCAAACCATCAGCAATGCCTTTCTACCAAACGACAACGCTACCTATTTCGACACGGACGACAACCTTATGGACTGGCTCAGGGATTATTCACCTGAGAATAAGGACGAAGTTTTCGTTCGTGGATTCTTGGGTAAAATGCTCTTTTCCGGTGAAGAGGTATTCAAAAGTGCAAGGGTATTGTCCGGGGGAGAAAAAGTACGCTGTATGCTCAGTAGAATGATGCTCCAACAGGCAAACCTTTTGTTCCTAGACGAACCCACGAGCCACCTTGACCTTGAAAGTATTCAGGCGCTCAACAATGGTATGCGCGACTTTAAAGGAACGCTTGTTTTCAGTTCTCATGATCATACCATTAACCAGACAGTGGCAAACAGAATTATTGAGATCTATCCACACGGCGCATTGGATAAATTAGTTGAATACGACGACTTCATTACAGATAAAAAAATCGCTGAGCAGCGCACTGCGCTCGCTTCAAAATAACGTACAGTTACTCAACAAAAGCGCCCGAATACGGGCGCTTTTTTTTAGTTCACACAACGCAAGCACACTGCACAAAGGATTTCTTGGGATGTGCATTAGAATACCTTATATTCGATGCTCACATTGAATATATACCATGAAAAAGATTTTTACTGCCGCTTTGTTCCTTTCGGCAAGCCTTGCCTTCGGTCAGAATATGAAGAAGGAGAAAATAACTGTTTCCTACATACAACCGCCATTGGTTCATTTGGAAGAAGGAATGGGTTATTCGAGCCAAGTAATTTTAGATTACGAAGCGGAAATCAATGCAGAATTGGCGAAGGCTGAAGAAGAATACCAGCAAGCATTAGCGGAATATCCAGACAAAGAGGCAGCCGCGAAAGCCGCTTACGATCAGCGTTATGCGGAATACGAAAAAGCACTTGAGGAGTGGAACAGTAAAGGCACGATGGGTAAAATTATCGAGAAACAAGTTTTAGAAAACAGCAAGCCCACCGCTCCAGGATCGTATTATCCACCTTCAAAACCGTACAAACGTCAAGTGACGCATCAAAAGTTGTTTAACGCGGACCAATTGGCAAGTACCTACTGCCGCATCGACGGACTGAATCAAGATCCAAATGGGGTGCAGATTGAAGTACACCTTTTTGGTTTTGAAAACGACGATCCTGTAGTTAAGACAAAGGAATACACGCAGGTGGATTCAAAGACGAAAGCGAAAAAAACCATCGTTAAATCGCATTGGGAATTCAACTACCGTCACAGCATGTCATTGCGCGCTGTGCACCCAAATGGGACCATTATTTTCGACGAAGTACCTAGCGCTATCGCAGATTACAAAGCCTACGCTTCTGCAGATGAAACGCGCAGTCACCCTAGTGCAAATGCAACTACGTTAATAGACAACTTACAACCAACGATTGTTGAAAGCAATATGGGCATCATTAATTGGATGCTGAATGATAAGCTGGGAACGACAGAACAAAAGCGTGATGTTCAAATCATCTTCGTAAAGAATAAGAAAGGTGAATACGATGATCTTGAAAATGCCATGTTCGATGCAAAAGAGGGCTACAACATGCTTACTTCTCGTCCAGAAGAGGCGAGAGCAAAGATTGCAAGTGCGATCGAAGCTTGGGAAGCCGTATTAGACGAAGGTGATATGGACGATAAAAAAGCGCGCATCAATAAGAAAGTTATTCCGGACGTTTACAAGAATTTACTTTTAGCATGTGCACTTTCAGAAGAATTTACAAAGGCAGAAGACCATTATAATGCTACGTTAAGATTAGACTTTAGTAATGGCGACGAAAATGATCTCAAAGAGTTAAAGCTTCTAGTAGATGATTTAAAAGAGCGTTACCAGATGTGATAACCTTCTGTAAAAGACTAAAGAAGAGCGGCCCACGGCCGCTCTTTTTGTTTTAGAACCCCTACTTTTGCCCGCTTAATAGCACATCCACACTATGAAACGACTCTTCAACAACTTTGTTGGCAACCCAAAGAATGATATTTTATCAGGCATCACTGTAGCACTGGCTTTGGTACCGGAGGCTGTGGCCTTTGCGTTCGTTGCAGGAATTGATCCATTAGTAGGACTCTACGGAGCATTCATGATGGGATTAATTACATCGCTGTTTGGTGGTCGTCCTGGGATGATTTCAGGGGCAACAGGTGCTATGGCTGTGGTTATGGTGCATTTAATTCAGCAGGGAAATAGTGTAGGTCTTGAACTGGCCAGTCCAGTGAATAACCTAGGTCTGTACTGGCTGTTCATCACACTACTGTTTGTGGGCGCCATTCAAATCCTTGCAGGGTTGTTCAAGTTAGGAAAATTCGTGCGTCTCATTCCACATCCCGTAATGATGGGGTTTGTGAACGGCTTAGCTATTGTCATCTTTCTGAGCCAATTGGGCTTGTTTAAGCGCGTTAATGGCGGGCAAGCTGAATGGATTCAAGGCGGTGAATTATTTACCATGCTGGGCCTTGTAGGACTCACTATGGCCATCATGTGGTTGCTGCCCAAAGTGACAAAGGTTGTACCAGCTGCATTGGCAGGTATTATTGTAGTCGCGGCCATCACTATAGGTGCTGGACTTGATGTAAGTACCGTAGGCTCTTTCATACGTGAAGGTGGCGGCGATGGACTAAAAGGTGGACTACCCTCTTTCCAAATTGAGATTTTCAATTTATTCGACACCATAAGAGGACACTGGGGTACGGTATTATCTACTGCATTTCTTCTGGCCGCTGTGGGACTCATTGAATCCCTAATGACATTGAATTTAGTAGATGACCTGACAGAGACACGCGGCTCTGGAAACAGAGAGTGTATTGCGCAAGGATCGGCGAATGTGATTAACGGCCTCTTTGGAGGAATGGGTGGTTGTGCGATGATCGGACAAAGCATTATCAATGTAAATTCTGGAGGCCGCGGAAGACTTTCAGGTATTGTTGCAGCCTTGGGTCTACTTTCCTTTATTCTCTTTGGCGCGCCTTTGATTGAGCAAATTCCAATTGCCGCATTAGTTGGTGTGATGTTCATGGTTGTGATCGGCACTTTTGCTTGGTCCAGTTTCCGTATTCTAAGAAAAATACCTGTTGCAGATGCTTTCGTTTTAATTGCTGTAAGTGCTATCACCGTTTGGCAGGATTTGGCCATTGCCGTGATTGCCGGGGTAATCATGAGTGCATTGAAATTTGCTTGGGAGAATGCCATTCGCATTCGTGCACGTAAACGCATCAAAGAGGATGGAACGAAAGTCTACGAAATCTGGGGGCCTTTGTTCTTTGGTTCGACACAGAGTTTTGCTGCGAAGTTTGATATTAAAGAAGATCCTCAAAAAATCGAAATTGACTTTATTGAAAGCCGCGTTAGTGATCACAGTGGAATAGAAGCTATCGAGCGTATTATTGACAAATACCTCGCAGTAGGTAAAGAAGTCATACTAACGCACCTAAGCCCTGAGTGTACAGCCATTCTGGAAAAGGCGAACCCTAATTTTGGAAAATACATCCAGAGTTCTATTGAAGATCCGCGTTACCATGTAGTGACGGACCTCATGGATGCGGAGGTGTAAA
>JAHEKP010000031.1 GCA_024638285.1 Cryomorphaceae bacterium | reverse complement strand
GCTAGAGGATGGTTAGGGTTGTAAGTCGTAGGATCCAAATGGTTTAAAGAGGCATTTACACCTATGGCAAAACGAATACTTTCAAGCGAATCAATGGTAAATATTCCTAAATTTAAGTTGGTTTGACTAAAGCCGTCGACTAACGCCAATGCAGCAGCCGTATCCGTAGAGCCACCGTCATGAACTAGAATAATTTCATCCATATAGTACTGGATTCTATTCAGTTTATATGGATTGCCTAGATTATTAATTCCCTCAACACCTGTGGCACAGGTATCTGTACCCATTCTGTGTTCAACGTTTAAAATTACCGTCTTGCTCTGCGAAATGGCTGCGGTTGAAAACATTAATGCACCAATTGCTAAATAAATTTTCTTCATGGTAGGGAATATAATTATAGGTCTTACAAAGTACGAATTTCTTAACTTTCAGTATTACCAGGAATCTGCTTTATCCCCACAGCACCCCTTATTCTAATCCCAAATAAATATGAAAACAAAAGAAGAGATTGTAACCAACTGGCTTGTGCGCTACACAGGAGTGCCACTCGAAGAATTTGGAGCGTATATTCTCCTTACGAACTTTCAACATTATGTTGATATATTCGCCAAGCTCACAGGTGCTGAAGTTCAGGGAAATGGAAAAAGTATGACCAGCGCGTCAAAAGATGGCATTACCATTATCAACTTTGGCATGGGTTCGCCAAATGCAGCAACGGTAATGGACTTATTAAGCGCAATAGCGCCCAAGTCCGTTTTATTTTTGGGTAAATGTGGTGGGCTTAAAAAGCGCAATAATATTGGCGATTTAATTCTGCCAATAGGTGCCATTCGAGGCGAAGGAACTTCAAATGACTATTTCCCTCCGGAGGTCCCTGCAATGCCTTCTTTCGCTCTTCAAAAAGCGGTGAGTACCACCATACGAGATGCCAATGTCAATTATTGGACAGGAACGGTCTATACAACAAACCGCAGAGTCTGGGAGTTTGACAGTAAATTCAAGAAATATCTCAAGAAGGTAAGAGCTTATGCCATTGATATGGAGACAGCCACCTTATTTACCGTAGGTTTTCACAATAAAATACCAACTGGTGCTTTACTTTTAGTCACGGACCAACCCATGGTACCGGACGGTGTCAAAACCATGGAAAAAGATGCCGTTAATTCCAAACTATATGATGAACGTCACGTACAGATTGGTATTGACTCACTCAAACAACTAATAAATAATGGGGAGACCATAAGACACCTTGTTTTTTAAACACTAGACAGACGCACAAGTACTGCAGGATCCTTTCGCCGAAATATTGATTTCTTGAAACGGCAATTGAGCGAGGTTTCGCTTTAGTTGCTCAGAAATCTCAATGCACCCCCACAAGAGGAGCATTTTAGATGTAAATGCTCATGATTGTGCGCTTGATCGCTACAACCATAACAGCGTGCGAGGCGGAATAAAGTTCAATGGTAAATTTTCTGAACGATTCAATCCATAGATATACGACCAGGTTTTTTCTATTTTCCACCGGTCGCCTATGGTGTATTTAAATGTTTGATTAAAACATAGTGTGAATGCAACATTGTTGCAAGTGTCGAATTGCGATTCACTATTTACTCGGAAGAAAAAAAAGAAATAAAAAAACCGGCGCAATGCGCCGGTTTCATCCACTTTGCAGAGAGGAAGGGATTCGAACCCTCGATAGAGTTGCCCCTATACCAGCTTTCCAGGCGGGCCCTTTCAACCACTCAGGCACCTCTCTATTGCGGGGCGAAAATAATTGAAAACTAATGAATAGCAAGGCATTTGTGAGAAATAAAAGGTGTATTTTTGGTAAGTGTAAATAGTACACTTAATATGCGCCTAGATGTCCTTTTCACCGCCATTACTTTGGTCTTCTCTCATGTGTTAAAGGGACAGAGCGACACCTATTTCGTTTTGCCCCCTTTGTACGAATGGGAAGCAGGCGATCATGATGTTTATCTCAATATTAGCACTGCTGAACCTTCTGCGTCCGTTTGGATTTACAATAGTGACACCTCTTATTCACAAACGATAACGGTGACATCGGCAAGCATAGGAACGGTCAGTTTTACAAATCCCGTTAACGCGTTGCAAAGCACTTATGGAGCAAGAGAATTGAATTGGTCCAATTCTAAACGTTATAAAGACGCCTTGTTTATTGAATCTTCAGCGCCTATTACAGTTACCGAACAAATCGTAGAGCCATTCAATCAGGACATTATTACAGCGAAAGGTAGGAACGCCCTTGGCACTGAGTTTTATGTCGCTTCGCAAACGCTAATATCTACCACAGTAAGTGGAGCATTCCTAGGCTACCACGGGATGCACTACATAAGTGTGGTGGCCATTGAAAACAATACACAAGTAAAATTCAAGGCACCAACGGGAAGTATTTTTGATAACGGTGTGGATAGCGTCGTTTTCGTGTTAGATAAAGGTCAGAGCTGGGTATCGACAATGGAAGACAACAATGCTTTACTTGGAACCCACATTACGTCTAGTAAGCCTATCGCTGTTACAGCTGGAGGAAATCACTTAAAAAATTCAAGCGCGAACCATGGAGATGCTGGTATAGACCAGGTTACTCCTATAGAACATCTAGGCACAAAGCATGTCGTACTTAGAGGACTTGCGAATTACCCAAACGACTACTTTATGTATATCGCTACGGTAAATGGAACAAATATTTCTGTTGATGGTGTAGCTGTGCTTAACAATGCTGATGCTGGAGGATCAGGTACTTTCAGTATGCAGGGAAACTCGAA
The DNA here is from genome assembly GCA_024638285.1 of Cryomorphaceae bacterium. Lineage (GTDB taxonomy): Bacteria > Bacteroidota > Bacteroidia > Flavobacteriales > Schleiferiaceae > UBA10364. Next base: position 14,894 of record JAHEKP010000031.1, on the reverse strand, counting down.
TCAACCGGGCAAACCTTTTGTTATTGAAAGTAACCATCCTATTTATATTTTTCAAGTAACTACAGGGGCAATCACACACGAACCTGAGCAGGGAATGGCACAGATTCCGCAAGTAGAATGCACTGGATCTACTTATATACGCTACAATAGAGCTTCAGGGCTTTCAACAGCCGCACTGGTTACCATACCTAGTGATGCAGTGGATGATTTGGAATACAACGGTGTCAGCATTACGCAAAACTTAAATATCGCCGTGCAGCAGAGCACTTATGACCCTTCATGGTCAGGGGTGTATATACCGTCCTCTATACTAACGAATAACTTCACTCTAGAATGTCCCACTGCCTTCCATGTAGGCATACTAGCGGGACAAAGTAATACCACTGGATTGTTTGGATATATTAGTGGCTTCGACGATAATTTAAAGTTGCTTGACCCTACTTCGGCTTCTTCAGTTTCGACAATCGATTTAGGCGATCAATGTGGAGATTCCATACCCTTAGTATTCTCCTTTACTTCGTGCACCGATAGTATTTCAGTAGTTGGAGCAACAATACTCGTGGGAATCGGAACAACTGTAGATCCTAATGCAAACGACTCTATTCTCTACCTTCTACCCAATGCAGATTATTCAGGTCCGTTCGAAGTTCAAATTACCGTCGCTGACAACCAAGGTGCATCAGATTCATTGACCTTCATTCTAAACTATTTAGGTGCGGACTATGACCCTATTACCGCGCCTAACTTCATTACTCCGAATGCAGACTATATAAATGATAACTGGTCCATTGTGACCTCTGAAAGTTTGGAATTATTTAATCTGGACATCTACAATCGTTGGGGAACCTTAGTTTATTCTAGTGATACGCCTAACTTTGAATGGAACGGGAGAACCCAAGGAGGAAATTTGGCAGCACCAGGCGTTTATTTTTACGCGATCCAAACCACTTTCAGATGTGGCATTTTAAATAAGGGCGGATCTATTCACGTGATACACTAATGAGCGGTATTTTCACATATAAATTGATGGAAAAGTGGCCCGCCAAAAAGCACTTGTTTTTAAGCCTATTTCTCTTATTCAATGGGCTAAGCACTAAATTATTGTGCCAAAGTGATACCTATTTTGCCTTGCCTCCACTCTATGAATGGCAAGCTGGTGATCATGACATCCATCTCTATGTGAGTACATCCGCGCCCTCAGCGAACGTGTGGATCTATAATTCCGACACGAGCTATAGCCAAACGTTGACAGTGAGCTCAAATGCAGTCGGTGTAGTTACGTTTACAACACCTGTGGCGGGACTGTCAAGTACCTATGGCGCTCGAGAGCTGACCTGGACTAATCAAAAGCGAAGCAAAGATGCACTCTTCGTTGAATCTTCAAGCCCTGTTACCGTAACGGAAAGAATCGTCGAACCCTACAATCAAGAAATCATCACTGCAAAGGGGCGAAATGCGCTAGGCACTGAATTTTATGTTGCTTCTCAAACACTTATTAATACTACAGTAACCGGAAACTATACGGGCTTTCATGGCATGCACTATATCAGTGTAGTGGCGATTGAAGACTCCACTGAGGTGCTGTTTGAAGCCTCCGGTACCAATTTATTCGATAATGGACAGGACACCGTAGCTTTTACTCTAAACGCAGGTGAAAGTTGGGTGAGCACAATGGAGGATAATGATGTACTCCTAGGCACTAGAGTAACATCGACCAAACCCATAGCAGTTACTGCCGGCGGCAACCACTTACTAAATGCCTCAGCGGTGCATGCAGATGCGGGTATTGACCAAGTCACCCCCATTGAACATTTAGGCACTAAACACGTGGTGCTTAGAGGAATGGCCAATTATCCCAATGACTATTTCATGTACATCGCGATTGCAGATAGTACAACGATCACTGTGGATGGGGTGACAATTTTAACCAACGGCAATGCAGGCTCGAAAGGAACTTATAGTATGGTTGGAAATTCGTCCGCTCCGGGAAAACCATTCGTAATAGAAAGTACGAAGCCTATTTACATTTTTCAAGTCACAACCGGAACAACGAATAATGCGCCTGAACAAGGAATGGCACAAATTCCTCATGTAGATTGTACGGGCTCCAACTCCATTCGATATAACCGTGCCTCTGGCTTAGCAACATCTGTATTGGTTACCATTCCGACAGCTGCAGTATCACTTCTCAACTACAACGGAGCCGCACTTTCTACATTCGCTGGAATTACTGTTCAGGCAAGTACTTATGACCCTACTTGGTCAGGTGTTTATATTAGTCCAAACACATTATCCAACAACTTTACACTAGATTGTATTATTCCATTTCATGTAGGTGTCCTGGCTGGTTCTGGATCAAGCACAGGGTTGTATGGCTATATCAGTGGTTTCGATGATGACTTGAAGCTTCTAGATCCTGTTTACGCCCAACCGGTTGATGACATTCCTCTTGGAGCCCTTTGTGCTACACCTATTCCACTAACTTTTGGATTCCTTACTTGTGTTGATAGTATCACGGTAATATCTTCAACGTTACTAACGGGAACAGGAGTTATTGTTGATACTAACAACAGAGATACACTCTTGCACGCCATTATTGACCCAACTTACACGGGACCCGTTAAAGTGAAAGTCGTAGTACAAGATGATCGTGGTGATGTGGATTCTATTTACTACGATTTCGATTATTTTGGAAGCGATTATGAGCCTATTTTATTAGATTCAGCAAGCGTGTGTAGCACCCAACCGCTCGTTTTAGAAATAGAGAATGCTGGACCAGGTCTCAGTTATCTTTGGTCAAACGGAGATACCACAGAAAGTACAACAGCATATGATCCCGGTTGGCTTTGGGTAACTGTTGATTTAGGAGACTGTCAGTTCACAGACAGCATTTATCTAGTCAGTGGCTCCTTATTTGAGCCACCCTACCGTGACACTGCCTATTGTGATTCACTCTTTGTGGATTTTTCAGACCCTATATTAAACACCTTATACTGGACTACACTTGATACAACAAGCACTGAGCTTTGGTTAGACTCTACAGCTGTGTATCCCTATGTTGCAACCGATGTTAGTGGCTGTGTATCAGAAGACAGCCTTTCCTTTCGATTAATCCCCGAGCCTTACATTGATGAAGGATTTGGCTGCCCTAATTACACTCTTACGGCGGTAGGTTACACGGCTTTTATAGCCATGGAATTAGGCGATGTTACCTACTCTTCACCTCAAATTGATACGCTTTTTCCATTCGCAGGCTCCCACAATCTTACACTTATTGCACTAGACAGTTGTAACAATTTAGACACCATCACGCGTGTTCTTGAGGTAGACTGCTTAGATAATATGCTCATGTATGTACCTACAGCCTTTTCACCCAATGGAGATGGCGTAAATGATACGTATTGTATTTCTAGCTCCCTCCCTACGCGAACTACCTATGCTATTTTTGACCGATGGGGAAATGAATTATTCTCAGGTCGAGCCGACGAATGTTGGGATCCAATCTCCTTAGGTCAAGAAGTCTTCACAAGCACACTTTCAATGCGCACTTTTACTAGACTGCCTTCAAACGAACTCCATATGGACGAATTTACGATCCACGTGCTACTTTAATTATGCTGGATCTCCCGAAAATTGTTCTGTTTGATATGGATGGTACTTTGGTTGATAACTATGCTTTTCATCTTCAAGCGTGGCAGCTCACATGTGAACGTCGGGGCCAAGTCAAAACGCTTAAAGAGATTGCATCAGACCTCCACGGAACTAATTTTGAAATCTGTAAAAAGTTCTTTGGCGAAGCAATAACTTTCAATCAAAGCGAACGCATAGGTACAGAAAAAGAAGCTTTATATCGAGAGATATATGCACCTCATATTCATCCAGTTAAAGGTCTTCATGATTTTTTAAGTGCTTTAAAACGGCATAAAATAAAACTGGCTTTAGGCACTATGGGAAATCGCAGAAATGCAGCATTTATTCTGAAAGCTTTGGGGCTAGAAAATTACTTTACTATCGTTCAAACGGCTGAAGATGTCATGCATGGAAAGCCGCATCCAGAGATTTTCAACAATTGCCTTAGGCTTCTTGAATTTACTGGCACGACCAATCCAACGGACGTATGGGTGTTTGAAGACACTAGTTCCGGTATACAAGCGGCATTAAATACTGGCGCAAGAGCCATGGGAATCTGCACTTCTAAATCCGCCCAAGAGTTACTAGATTCAGGAGCACATAGCGTATATGAGGATTATGAAGACGTGTTAACAAAGACCGACTTAACGTAAAGCTAACATTTCGCTAATTAGTGTATTTTTGATGTACACTGAAACAAACACATGGCACACCTAGATACCGCTATAGTCATTGCTTGGCCCCAATGCACCGCGCGTGCGGATGAAAGTCTCGCAATATTCTTGAAGAAAGCGGGAGTTCTTAAAAATCTCAATATGCGCGTAGGTCATGCTGCCATTTGCCTAATTAATCCACAGTCAAATGAAGTTCTTTATTACGATTTTGGCCGTTACATCACACCACGCGGTTTTGGTAGGGCTAGAAATAAATACACTGATCCAGATTTAACGCTTTTAACAAAGGCAGTATTCAATGAAAATGGTGATTTGCAAAATGTTGAACAAATCGCAGCCGAATTAGATGGTAAATCGAAATATACGCATGGATATGGCCCTTTAGTATTCTCTGTCAGTAAGACTATCAACTTTATCAAAGCGAAGTCCTATGCAGACGATATGATTCAGAAGGGACATTTTCCTTACAACGGTTTATATAAATCTGCTAGTAATTGCGCGCGCTATGTCACTGAGACCATGAAAGCAGCTAATGAAGACGGTACGGTAGGTTCAAAACTAAAATACCCACTCACCGTTCGCCCTACTCCACTATTCAATGTTGTAGCGGCAAAATCACAAGACACCATTTATAGCTTTGAAGGTGGAACACTTCAATACTTAGATAGATCGCGCAGACACAGTATTTCAGATCTAAGTGCAGGCCTTCTTGAAAGCGCCTTTAGTAAATACACGAATACACGCCCTGATGACCAGATTCATGGTGATATTGAGGAACCTGAGCGACCTGTACATTTACCTGCACATGCACAATGGCTAGGCGGATTGGGCGAAGGAGGATGGTTCGTTGTGGACGCTTTAGACCAACATAGTTTCAAAGGCACCAAATATTCGAAAGATGGTTTGGTTGAACACGAGTCTATCTATTTGAACGAACACATCACCCTACCTAAAGAGCCTGTAGTTACCTATACTTCCCATTATGGTTTCTTTTCAATTAGTATAGATGAAGTGGTGCACCGGTTCTACCGTCAGAAATAACAGCTTTTAATACATAAAAAAAGCCGCGCAAAATTTGCGCGGCTTTTTTTTGTAGTTAATTCTTCACTTAGAAATCAACTTTATAATAGAACACAGGGAATAACCCAAGCTGATAATTTTCCTGCACTCTATCACCTTCGTCTCTTTCAGGAATATAGGTTAACGTTAGAATGTTCTTATTATTCGTGATGTTCGAAATATCCAAAGCAAACTCATGCGAAAGTTTAGAATAATTCCATTTATACCCCACTTTTAAATCCAATCTGAAATACGCATTGTACTGTTCCGTATTAAACGTAGCGTCGTTAACATACTCAATTTCAGACATTTCAGTGGACTTATCTTCATCAACCGTACCAAACCATCTACCGCCTATAGTACTGACCTTAGTACCTAAGTTTAGAATACCGTAATCCCCTACAGGAATGTTACGCGCCAAAATCAGGTTCATCGCATAACGCCCATTGAAGAGTGTGTTTACCCACCTATCGTCTGCACTACCAGGTAGTGCATCAAGGTTTTGAGACCCTTTATATTTCGCGTCAAAAACAGATCCGGTTAACAATCCATAAAAGCCGTTTCTGTAGTAATGTTCCAACGTGAATTCAAGGCCGTAGTTTCTTCCTAAACCCCTGTTTTCAAGAGGTTCAGCCCATAATCGACCAAAACCTGAACCACCGTTTACTAAAGAGAAGTAGCTGGTGTCTTGTTCTACTGGAATGTTCCATAAGTATTGGTAATAGGCCTCAAGCTTCAAACGGATTGGATAGTCAAAATTATGCTCCCATCCTGCGACTGCATGTGCACTTTTAGTAAGGCCCATATCCTTATTGTAGGTAGTTCCTAGTACAGTCGAGTCGTCCAATGCCTGAGAGCCTTCGTAATAATAGAGGTAGCTGCTCTGCATTTGCGTATGATATCCCGCACCAGTGAATAGCTTATTATGTTTATCCATGTCATAATTTAACCCGAGACGCGGCTCAAATAAGCTTGTACTATTGCTGTTGATTGTACTATGAAACGCGCTAACGCCAGCCGTCATGGTCAAAGCATCAGTCAGGCGGTGCTTGTAAGAAAGGAAAGGCTGAATATTTGTGTATGTATCATCACTGTTCCAAGGCATTTCCCAATCATAAACCACGCCAGTGATTCCGTTAACTATGCGCGTTGAATCGTGGTAACTCCCCATTACATAATCAACGTTTACACCTACTTTTAATGAACGACGCGCATCAAACTTTTTCGTGTAGTTATAATAGGAATGAATTTTATCCTCGATATAACGGTAGTCTAAAATTTTCTCTACTCGGTCTACGCTGTAGGTTAAATTATTAGCATCCGTTGAGTCTATACTGCGCCAAACTTTGTTGTTAACAGCGTGGATGTTTGCTCGAGAAGCAGCAACTCCCATTTTCGCATAACTCATTTTACTTAAACGCTTACTATAAGTAGCGCCAATGGTCGCCATGTGTGTATCAAAGTATTGATCTCTATCAACTGTTCCATAGCTTTCAAATTCTTCAGTAAAAGGATCTCCATCCGTACCAGAAACGTCTATGGTTAAGTCCGAAGTACCACCAATGCCCCATAAACTCAATTTTGAACCGTCCTTTTGCGGAAAAGTAAAGCGAAACGCTCCATCTGCGTACAAGGGCACTGCAGTTGTCCCCAGAGGTATACCTAAGGCATCTGCCATTCCTAATGTGCTGTAACGTCCTAATAAGAGGTATGAAGGTGCATTAGGCTTGTCTTTACCTAATCGGCCTTCAGCCATTAATTCTACACCAAGTAAACCAAACTGAAATGACCCTTCAAATGGCGTTGCATTGTTTCCGTCGCGCATTTCAAGATCAAAAACCCCTGAAATAGCGTTTCCGTACTCCCCAGGCCAAGCACCTGTGTAGAAATCACCGCTTTGAATGTATTTATTGTTCAATATGGTTACAGGACCGCCGCCAGTGCCTGGAATGGCAAAGTGGTTAGGATTGGGAATATTAATACCCTCAAAACGGTATAAGATTCCCGCAGGTGTGTTTCCACGGACAACGATGTCATTTCTTGAATCATCAGAACCCTGTACACCGGCAAAGTTCGTTGCCATCCTAGCAGGTTCGCCTCTAGAACCTGCGTATAGATTGGTCTCTTCTACCGAAAATTTACGCGCAGAAACCAACGCCATTTCATTTTTAACATCGCCTCTTGGAGCCGCAACCACCTCTACTTCATCAAGCTTGACGGTACTTTCTGTTAGCTCTACACGAATGACCGCTTGCTTTGCGGAATTGAGTTCAACAATGGTGCTCTTAGGCTCGTAGCCAAACAACTGGACCGCGACAACTTTACGTCCAATCTCTATTTCGAACGAAAATTGACCGTATTCATCGGTAAAAGCTTGTTTAGCATCACAAACGACCATTGCATCTGCCAACGGGAATTTAGATTCAGAATCTACCACCAAACCGCGTACAGTTTGGGTTAAAGTTTGTGCGGAAAGCATAGCGCTAAACAGCAAAAGGACACACAAGAGTAATCGTTTCATTCTAAATGATTTTGTTCCGTACAATTTAAGGTAACTTTATTAGAGCCCATGTGAATTCAATATCAACTTTGCACCAATTCCCTCGCCATAGCTTCAAGTTTTATCCAAAGCGGCACATATTATCTCATTATCGAGATTTATATTCCAAGCACTCCTACGGTCGCGGGATGTTTCAAAAGCCAACCCGTTAAGCTTCGTCTAGTCTCGTGCGCTGTTAGCACTTCATGCAAAACCGTATCTGATCGAAACATAACCATCCGATTCATAATGGGCTCTATGAGCTTTTCGTTTGGCTTATGCAATTTTAAGGAACCACCATGCTCTCGTTTCCAGTTCTCGTTAAGGTATATAACCACTGAAATCATTCGATTTTCACGTCTATTGAATTGATCTAAATGGGGTTTATAAAAAGCCCCTTCAGGATACTTTGCAAAATGAAATTCATATCCTCGAAGGGATAAAAACAGTGATTCCGCTATAGCAGCCCGCAAGGTATCCATCCCATCAAAAAAAGAATCCAATTCTGGCATTAAAGGACGATCTAGCCAGTGAACGAAATCTGATCTGATCTCCGAAATTCTTGTGCGCTCTTTACCCGGGCCGATTGCGGCGGCCTTAAGTAGATTTTCCGCTTCTACCGATGCGAAATAGGTACAAACCGATTCCAAAACATTTGAAGGTAAGAATTGATCCAGTACTATAAAATGTTCTTGCGCGAATTGGTCCATACATCTGTCCCAATCTTCGCCTTTAAAAGTAGGCCACATGTATATTATTTTAACTAATAAAAGTCTGTAAAACGCTTCTGACCCTTACCGTAGTACTGCCAAACCACCGATTTCGGGTAGGTTCCCTTTAAATCACGGAAACGTTTAAAAGGGTATTTAGCCGTTCGTGCTCTAGCGCGTTGAATACCTGTGAATTTACTGTAGAAAGCAAAGTGAGCTCTGATGATGGCGAAAGTATGCTTTGGTTTGCCCGCCAATAAGAACTGTATACCGGCAAGACCATCCAGGATTAATCGAATGAAGATGACCCTTAAAGCCGCGAAATGAGGCAAATTCTTCATCACGATGATCAGATTGTTTCTGAAATTTAGAAAGGTCTTTTTGGGGTTATCTGCACTTAAAGTGGCGCCGCCCAAATGATAAACGGTGCTTTCCGGTTGCACCCAAACCTCGTAACCCGCTCGTTGAAGTCGCCAGCACAAATCGATTTCTTCCATATGAGCGAAAAGCATAGGGTCCAATCCTCCTGCAGCTTTAAACACTTCTGTACGGACTGCTAAACAAGCTCCTGTAGCCCAAAATACTTCTCTTGGCGTGTTGTATTGACCTATATCGTTCTCTAGCGTTCCAAATACTCTTCCACGGCAGAAAGGATAAGCCCAACGATCAATAAAACCACCAGAGGCACCTGCATATTCAAATTGCTCAGGAGAACGGTCCCAACGTATTTTTGGTTGCAACGCCGCACATTGTGAATAATTTTCAAAATGCTCTCGTATTGGGTTAAGCCATCCAGGGGTGGTACGAACATCACTATTTAATAGTATTGTGATGGGTTCCTGTATGGTTTTTAGCCCTTCATTGTATCCGCCAGCATAGCCTAAATTTTCACCAGTCTGAATGACTAAAACTTCTGGATGATGTTCCGCTAAATAGGCCAGACTTTCATCTGAACTGTCGTTATCAATAACGTAGACTTTATGCGGTGCACTGTCTTTAATTACCCCCGGTAAATACTTCTGGAGCAACGATTTTCCATTCCAGTTTAAGACGGCGACAGCGATGGTGGTATTCATCTATTAATTGTTGAATTGATCAAACCAAGTCCCTTGGTTCCCAATGATTAGGGAATTAGAAATACGCTCTCCAAAGTTATCTCTACTGTATTGGGTGGAAGTAGCATCAATGTCTGGCCCAGTATTCGAATGGCGAGATAAATGAAACTGCCATTTATGATCTTTTACTTCACCCATAGCGCTACTATGGATCAAAGTGTATTGACGACCGACCAACTCCTGATCAACAAACACAAAAACCTGGTTTTGTTGTGTTGGAGTGCTTGAACTCACTAATCGGTCGTATTGCCAAATTTGATAAGGATAGTTCTTTCCATCAAAAGGACGTTCTTCTACCAAAGAGGGTGCACCGTATTGTAAAAAGACGCGACCCATTTGAGTTCTGTATCCAGCTAGAGTTTTAGATCCAAATTCAGAATCCACTTGATCCACCACCCTTTTATAGCCTTTCCATGATTCTAATGCTTGATCTGGCGACTTCTCTTGCCAAAAACGCGTCAGGTAAAATGCCGCTCGGGCCGTGTCCATTGATTCCTTAAGATTCATTAATAAGCGACGCTCTGCTAATGTGGCGAGGGGAGCAATCATACTGAGGTATTCTGGAACATCTTCCCAACTTCCCCAAGATTTTTCAAAGTTCGCTCTAGTTGCAACTCCCTCTAACAATGAGGGGTCCAGTAATAGTTCATCGTTGTACCACATCAAGGACTCTGAAGCGGTGTTCAATATTGAACCGTCTGCATCTAAAAGTTCAGTTTGAATGGCAAAAGCGCCACTATTTTGACCCGACATTCCGTAGCTAATTCGAATGGGATTAATACCATTCTGCAGTCTTTTAAAACCCTGTGTACCTGCAATAGCTTCACCTGAAGCATTTTGTAGCTCATATCTCAGTACGTACTGACCGCTCTTAATATAAACCTCTGAATACCACTCAATGGGAACATTTTCAAAAACTGGCATACCTAAAGATGGCTTCGGAATCACTACACTGCCAGATTTACGGTAGACCACATTATCAGTCTTTATAGTATCAAGAGCAATAGGGTTAGACAAATAAATGAATTCATCTCCATTGAGTCGGAGTGTATCTTCAAATTCCATGAATTCTCCAGTATGGTCATCTTTGATTACAATCTTAACGGCTTGATTGGTCCAATTTTCAAATGCAAACGTACTTTTTTGAAGCAATAATGGTGCTCCTGATGCACTATCTCGCTGGGCATAGTTAAACGTAAAGGCATCTAACTTACCGCTGGTTTGCACGACTACTTTAAATGAAGTAACCCAATTGCTATCCGCATCTAATTTATAACCTATTGTACTGGCGTCTAAGGTTGTATATAAATCAACGTAAGGTTTACCTTGAGCCGATACGTAGATGTTAGGATCAAGCGATATCCGCATATTCTGACCCTGCACTATGCAAGTCGTCACAGCGAAAACTAGCGCAATTTTAAGTTTTACAAGCATACCTCAAATATAATTGCTTATTTATCCTTGCAAACAATCAATTCCTGTTTAAATTTGCCGCCCACTCGAGAAGGTTATTCTTCTCATCGGAGAGATGGCAGAGTGGTCGAATGCACTGGTCTTGAAAACCAGCGTACCGCGAGGTACCGGGGGTTCGAATCCCTCTCTCTCCGCCAAAACACCTGAAAACCAGCGTTTTACGCTGGTTTTTTTTTATACCCATACGCGAACGAAGCTCGCTTCAGTGAGCGGGAAGGGTATAAAAAAATACAGAACGCCAAAGGCGGACTGGTTTTCAAATGTTTTTGGAACGGCTCCCCCTCAAGGGATCTTTTGAGCGAAGCGAAAAAAATCCCAGCCACCAAAGCGACTGGGATCAAGTTTATTCTTGGCTGCTCTCCTTCAAACACGAAGATGTATCACTGCAAGAACAGTTTGTACAACCTGAATTACGGTTCATTTTGAGACGTTTCTCTGCACCATCCTTTAATGCGGACTTTTCATCAAACCATCCTGATCTTCTCAACATAACTTCACGAGGTGTGTAAATACCCAGCTGGGAATGCGGTCTATCCATATACGCATTAATGGTTTGCTCTAACAACGCATTGAGCTCCTCAAAATCAGCAGCATAAAGAATATACTTATATTCATTTTTCATCGTGTGGAAGACTCGCTCGATCATAGAATTAGAAGAACGGATATTTTTCCAAGCAACAAGATGGTTCACCGCAAAGGTCACTTTACTATCTATCCTTTTATTCTCTGAACCTCCATCAGTCATATAATTAAGGGTAGCTTGCTCTTCCATGCCGTTGTCAATTTTCACAATCGGCTGTGTGGGTTTCGAATCTACAAATGCCTTTTCTAACACCTCCACTGATATCGCATTATCTATTTTATCCGCTAGCCGCCATGCGAGTACGGCTCTACTGTAATTATCCATCACACAATATAAATAGTGCTTTACTCCATCAAGCGTCTTTATAATACTGATATCTGCGTGCCAGATTTCGTGTAATCTTTCAGCGCGAACCAAATTAGGTTTCCTAGGTGCCTTCCTTTTTTGATATTCTGTTAGTAATCCTCTCGTGTATTTGTAGAATGTAGTCAAGCTCAATTTCAATTTTCCCTTTTTGAAATTATCTGCCCATATGGCAAATTTATTTGGACCACCTTTTTCTACAATTTCTTCAACAAATGCTCTTTCTTTCTCTGTAAGCTGTCGTGGACGTCGTTTAATACAAACATTATCTGCACTAGATAAACAATGGATATTCGCCTCGAGCTCCCACCCACAAAATCTTGTCGTACTTACGTTGGTGACCTTCAAGAAACGCTTACGAGAAATGATTTTAGGCAGTGACTCAACATAGTCAACATATTTAAGTCGATGTTTTGTCAAAAATTTATCGAACGCCTTCTGACCCATTGATTCTTTGATAAAGTCAATAAAAGCCATGTAGGTACCAAGCATTTCCTTCTCTCGTTTCTTATTTGATAATTGACGATTAAAAAGCTTTATCAAATCCTTTTGCTTCTCTGTTTCAAGCATTTGATGGTAAAAGAAATCAGGTGTTTTCCTTCGCCATTCCGAAAGCGTCGTTCTTGGAATTTTTCTTAGCACTTCTCTTGGGTATAACTCTCTTTCTTCGCCTAGACTGACCGCTAACTTAAGCTCTAGCGGATATCGTGAATTTTTGTGATTCATTTTTCTATTGTTTAAATGATTTCTAAAAATCACTCCTTACCAACAAATCATTTAAAGAATAGAATACATGAAGATTGAATGATTCATTCAGGTATCTATCAAAAGACATAAGTACCCTAAACCTAGAAACTTCTTAAAGTTTCTAAATTCATGTAACAAATCACACATAGAGAAATGTTCCCCTTTAATCTCCATGTACCAAGAGCTTTAAAAGCGAATTGGCTTAGAGTCAAAAAGAGGTAGGTCTAAAGAAACCTGAAAAATTTATTCAATAAGGCAAGAGTTGAACTCCCTAATTCCGCACTGAAAGATAAGAAGAAATTTGTACGGTAAATACCGTACATGGCTTGCGCGATTGCCAGAGATGTCACCGAGCATAGTATCATTAATATGGATTCAATAAATGCGTGTACGATGAGACAAAACGAAAAAGAAAAATTGTTAAACTCGCTGAAACACCCTATTTTAGATGGATAAGAGTTAGTTTTAATTGTAACCAATTAATTCAATTCGGTAAGGTACCGAGGGTTCGAATCCCTCTCTCTCCGAGGCACGGTTATCTTTCAACTCCAAGTATTTCGAAGTAACCCTGAGTCTTCCATACTCCACCTCTAGTAATCCACCAACAATCATAGCCATGCGTATCGAATACAATGTCGGCCACTTCTCCTCACGATCAAGCTTTAAAATACCAACTTCAATATCAGATTCTAGCAAATGGCCCTTAGCGTAAAGAGCATGCACTACTCTACGCGGAAGGAATTCAGCTGTAGTAAGCTTTATACCCTTGGGCTCCTCTAAAATCAAGTCGACCAATGATTCGGAAATTCGTAACGCCGGAATCGCATCCAGGATATCATTAGGTAAATGACGACGTAAACGCACCGGTGAATTTTCCGATAACGGATTATATAAAATGTGATGCATCTCTGTCGATGACAATCCTAAAAAATCATCCACAGGACGACTGTTGTGCTGGTATTTAAACGAATCTAGATCCATAGAGCTTTACTTAACTGCCTTCAAAATACATGAAGACAGACAATAACACTAAAATTCTTGGCAGTAGTTTGTCGTACAAATTGTTTTAGGCGATTGCATGACGTAATAAAGTATAGAACCTTTGCTGCATTAAGATTGAAGTTTCATCTGCAGCAGAAAGTAAATACACTGAAAACGCAGGTTTGCTAGACTTACCCGTGAATCAAATATCTGTTCGGAATATGCCGAAAAGTGATTCCGAAATCCACATTTCGTGTACTCATAACCGCAACCAAACCATCGCCCAACTCACTGATATTTTCTTACCGTCAAATTGATTAGCAATGCGGCCCGGTCCAACAGGGCTCGAACCTGTGACCACCTGATTATGAGTCAGGTGTCTAATTCTTACAACAATCCTAGTTCCAATCATACGGTGAACATAAGTAAAATCAAGGGTTACTAATTATCTGCCACTATTCCGGCAATCGCGCAAGAGGTGTACGGTAAATTTCGTACATAAATTGTCGACTGTATTTGCGTTTAACCTTAGCAATTTCGCTAGGAATACAATAAGTTTCTTGTAGTGCACATCATGCCAAACGCGCGTTCGGAATATTCCGAACAATAGTTTTGCGATTACAATAGCTTAATCTCAAAAAGCACCTACCCTAATGCTTTGGAATTATTATAATTTTTTATCTTCACATTGGTTGGCAATTTGGCGCATCTTCCGGAGAAGCCCTCTGTCGGAGGAGAACTATCCAAATCGTAACCCAGCTTGGGAGCAAGCGCTGTTAATTATTGATTTTCAAGGCAATACAAGAAATGATCCCAATACCTCTCTCTCCGGGGAATGGAGAAACTTATATAGGCTGCCCAAGAAAAGGAAGTGATTGTGAAAAGACTTCAGGCCCTACAGGCGCAGAGTATGGCAACTGAATCCACTACCCGTCTTTCCTTTGACATCTAAACTTTGTTTTGACCCAAACCTGAAGGTACTGAAAACATTGGGATTCTGGAATTACACGTGATTCCAAA
>JAHEKP010000004.1 GCA_024638285.1 Cryomorphaceae bacterium | reverse complement strand
AATAATGAGTCTGCAAAATCGTTTCGATTTGTCTCAAAACAAACTTTACGAGCTATGTGCGCCAGATCCACCAGGCAAGTTGATTCGAGCTCGACGAGTAACCCTTCTAAAGGAGTTAACTAAAAAAGGTGCAGATATTCAAACTCTTGCGCAAAAGACGGGCTTTTCTGTTGAATATATTCGTAAAAACCTCCTTAAAGAGATTAAGAAATCCTAACACTTATAGGAGATATTCGAGGCTGGACGTTGTGGACGCTCTTAACGCACCAGCGTCACCCTAACCTTCTTTTTCTTCAACCGCTGGTTGTTCGTTTTTTCAATCACCCGATGAGCGATGGTCCGTTTCACTGCAACAAAAGCACAATTCTGCTGGAGTTCTATGATACCCAATTCATCTTTCGTTAGTCCGCCCGTTTTAAAGAACATGCCAGCGATATCACCTTTGGAAATTTTATCCTGACGTCCTCCTGTGATGTACAGAGTGCTCCAAGCTTCAATATCCTTGATTTTTGCCGCTCGAAGCACTTCTAAAGATTGAGCTTCAGGATGGGTGGATTGAATAAATTCAGGCAAGCGCTTACCCTCAGTGTGGAGCACATAGGCCGCGCCTTCTGCATTCATACGTGCTGTACGACCGTTGCGGTGGGTGAATTCGTTGGAATGGTAGGGAAGTTCAAAGTGAATGATGAATTTGATCTCTGGAATATCCAGCCCTCTAGCAGCGAGATCCGTGGCCAGAAGTAATTGGCATGTACCGTTGCGAAACTTTACCAACGCACGCTCACGATCCATCTGTTCCAGTCCGCCATAAAAACACTCGTGTTCAATAGCATGGTCAAAAAGGAAGTCACTGACCTCGTGCAGCGACTCTTTGAAGTTGCAAAAGATAATGCCCGGCTGTCCTTTTAATGCGTCTAATGCTGAGCGTAAGGTGTCCAATTGTTTCCCTACCGGCGATGCAATGGTTTTCACCGTCAACTGTGGACGGTGCTGGTTCAAATAATCGATGGTTATGGGATCCGTTAACCCTAAAAATTTTGGAATGGCGACAGCATCTGTTGCTGACGTTAAAACGCGTTGTTCTACCGCACCTAAACTTCTAACAATCTCCGACATCTCCCGCTCAAAGCCCACTTCAAGCGACTTATCAAATTCATCCAACACCAGGGTTTTAATCCAGGTTAAATCCATATCATCACGGCGAAAGCGGTCCGCTATTCTCCCTGGTGTCCCAATCAATAAGGCCGGTCTGTGTTTCAGGTCTGCCTTGTCCAATGCACCTGAGCGGCCACCGTAGACTGCGTTAATTTTGAATCCCGAACCCAATTTTCGTGCAACTTGCTCAATCTGCATTGCAAGTTCCCTTGAAGGAACTAATATAAGGGCCTGAACTTCTGATCTGTCAGGGTCCAAACGCTCGATAATCGGCAATAAAAAAGCCAATGTTTTTCCACTCCCTGTTGGCGATAAAACAGCCACATCATTCCCTGCATAAATGGCCTTTCTAGCCTCAGTCTGCATCGGGTTCAGGGTAGATATATCAAATTTTTCGAGGAAGCCTTTAAGTACTTCTTTGCGCTTAGGTTGCTCTGGTTTCATTTGCAATTATTTAGGGTGGCTCAATGAAGATTTATGCTTCAGTTGGAGTCCCATTAGAAAGTTACGCAAATACTGTCCTTTAAGGTAGCGGTAGGATTTGTGCGTGGGTTTTCTGAAAAATGCGCTGAGTTCATGGGGGCTTAGCTTACGATCAACCAAAGAAAAAATCTCCAGCATATCTTCAGAACGCATGTTGAATGCGATTTTTAACTTTCGAAGTATCGTATTGTTGCTCATCTCATCCTCCGGCACTGGCGGCGGACCTTCTTGAACTCCTCGACGTTCAATGATTATCCCGTTCAAAAAAACGGCCAATTCGCGATCGGTCATCAGTATGAATCGGTCCTCTTCCTCCGTGCCGGCCCAGCCTTTGTACTGCGCTTCACTCACTTCAAAGCCAGTGGACGCAAAAAGCTTCACAACATGGTCGTACTGGTAGCCAAACAAATACCGCAAGCGTCTGTAAACATCATTATTAATCATAAAATGCCCTGGTAGCTGGGTTGACTGTGTTTTGGCGCTGCTTATTCCTTTACCTCAACGCTTGTCGCTCCCGCAGGTTTGCCTTTTTTAGGATTGGGTAGTGCATCATAAATGAGTCGATACTGCGAAGGTTCGCGCTTCTTCTTCTCACGCTTTGGTGCATCATTGCCTTCCGTTTTGCTAACGGCAGGTTTACGGTCCAATTTTTCTTTATGATCGCGACGTGGCTTCTCCTTTTTTGAGCTGCGGTCATTTCTGCCGCTGCCTTTTGAACCTGATTTACCGCGGCTCTGTCCCCTCCAAGAAGGACCTTCACCCAATTCCGTAGGGGGTTGATCTTTCTCTAATTCACGGTCGATGAGTTGCTCAATCTTTGAAAACTTAAACATGTCATCGGGACTGACCAATGTTACTGCCATGCCCTCTGTTTTAGCACGAGCCGTGCGGCCGATGCGGTGCACGTAATCCTCGGCATCGCCAGGAACATCGTAATTGATCACTAAATCAATTCCCTTGATATCAATTCCTCTAGACATCACGTCTGTCGCGACCATTATTCTCGTTTTTCCGCTTCGGAAATCGCGCAACGCTTCCTCGCGCGCATCTTGCTCGTAATCAGATGAAATGCCCTGACACGAATAGCCTTTTTGCAATAACGTACGCGCCAGTTTCTCCACTTTCTTCTTCGTCGAACAGAAAATGATGATGGCTTGGAAATCATCCTTATCGCCTAATATGTGGCGAACTAAGGCCACTTTTTGCTCCTCATGGGCGAGGTAGACCTTTTGAGTCACCCCATCCGCAGGCTTCGAAATAGCCACGCTAATCTCATCCGGATCACTTAAGATTTCCTTCGCTAATTTGCGAATCTTAGAGGCCATCGTTGCAGAGAACATGAGGCTCTGACGCTCCTTAGGTAGCGCGTCGATAATTTTTATAATGTCGTCGTAGAAACCAATGTCCAGCATCCGGTCAGCCTCATCAAGGATCAAATGCTTAACGGTATCAAATTTCACATAGCCACGTGCCATATGAGCCATTAATCGACCCGGGGTAGCTACGATGATATCTGCACCGCCTTTGAGTGCATCCGCTTCTGCTTCCCAGCTTACCCCATCGCCACCGCCGTATACCGGGTAACACGATGCATTCGTGAAGTAAGCGATGCCTTGAATCTGCTGATCAATTTGTATGGCCAATTCACGCGTGGGACACAAAATAAGCACCTGTACGCCGTCGCTCGGCGCATCTGCGATTTGATTTAATGTAGGTAATACGAAAGCTGCCGTTTTCCCCGTTCCTGTCTGCGCACAGCCGATCAGGTCTTTTCCACTTAATATGGTGGGTATGGCTTTTATCTGAATCTCTGTTGCCTCTTCAAAGTTCATGTAGAACAAGGCATCAAGTATGGTTTCGTTTAATTTAAATTCTGAAAATTTCATTCAATTAGTTTAGGCTTAAATACGCCACCAGTTCCACTGTATTGGAAATGGCTAAAGACGAAGGGCCAGTGCCCACCGACCATTGCGTGCGGTCGATCGTAAAGGTCGCAACCCATTCACTGTTTGTACGTTGAACGACGCGAACACTTATAGGATGTGTTTCAGCGCGCAAGGTAAGGCCTCCTTGCATGTCATAGGTGGTTTCTTCGCCAATTTTCCCCACAAAATCAATTTTATCCGCTGTAAAACAAATAGTTGGGAATTGGCCCACGTCCAGATACTCTTCCCAACCTGTGACATTTTTATCTCTTCCTTTACTACCCGTACTAAAGGATGCTGCCGGCAAGCATACTTCCATAGATTTGAGTACAGTACTATTAAATGTTGCGGTGCCTTTTACCTCAGAGAACGTGCCCTGGACAGTCCTGAATCCAAATTCCTTCACTGAAAAATCTACGTATCCCGAAACAGTTTGGCCTTTTTGGGACTGCGACCAGGCAGCCAACGAAGAGAAGCAAAATAAAGTGAGCAGCAAAGTTCGAATCATCTTAGAGCAAATTGTTAAAACCATGCTCTCTTAACAACTGAAGGCGGGGTCCATGTTCAATAAATTCCAATGGAAGTTTATGTGTGATGCATTTTCCGGGGTGGTCCAATTCTGCCATAAGTGCGTTCACCGCACCCGCTAATCCGCCTAATCCTGTACTTTCTTCAAAAACGTGGATTTCTTTAAAATCAGATAGAATCGCGCCAAAATCATCGAAAAACGGCCAATTTTGCGCCAAATGTAGATGATTTTCACCTTTTTTCATTAAATCTGAAAGTGCACCCGTACTTATACAAAGACTCGACCCACCCGATTTTTGCAACCATTCATGGGTGTTAAAATCCGTTGGCACTCCTCCTTGCGTTCGCGCTTTTGGATAACGAATAAATAGCGGCCCAGCTATAGGACTAGCGGCTGCTTCCAAAAGCATCCCTTGCAATTCATTTCCGTTTCGTGGACCCCAAACGGTAACCCCTGGGATATTCATTAAAAAATCACCATCAAATACACCGTGATGCGTAGGACCGTCCGATCCTACCAAACCTGCGCGATCAACCAAAAATACTACCGGCAATTGCTGCAAGGCAATGTCGTGAATGATTTGGTCAAAGGCCCGTTGTAAAAATGTACTGTAGATGTGCACCCACGGTCGTCCTCCGGCAGCAGCGATGCCCGCTGCAGTGGTCACCGTATGTGCTTCGTTGATTCCCGTATCAATCAGTCGGTCCCCATGGTGTTCACGCAATGGAGCAAAACCACTGCCTGCAAACATGGCCGGACTAAGTATTTGAATAGCTGCATTCGATGCTAAAATCGCCCCCATAGTTTCAGCAGCCCACCACTGAAAAGTCGTTCCGGGCTTGTAAGACTTCGGCGGACTCAAATCTGGGCGTTTCGTCTTAATGTGAAGGGTTTGCGGGCCCGGCTGTGCCAAAACGTGCTGCAGTACCTCCACCAGGGCCCGCACATCATTCCCCTGCTCGAGGAAGGTGTAGTGCCAACCCAAAGATTGAACGTATGAACCGTAGGACTGTTTGTTGTGCAGTGAACCAATGGTGGAATCTATACTGCCTTCATTGTCATTAATAATCACTAGTGCATCCGATCCCAAACTGCCCAAATGGTTCAGCGCCTCAAAACTCTGCCCCCCTGTAAGGGATCCGTCGCCTATGACGGCTACACGATGCCTAGTTATTGCTGCGATTTGATCTGCAAGACAAACACCTGTAAGGGCTGAAATACTCGTGGAGGCGTGACCTGCACCAAAAAAATCATACGGACTTTCATCGCGCTTTAGAAAGCCGGAAATACCGCCCGGCTTGCGCATGTTGACCAATTCATCAAGACGACCCGTAAGCGCTTTGTGCACGTAAGCCTGGTGTCCTACGTCCCATATAAGAACGTCCTCTGGTGTGTTTAAAACGTAATGCAACGCTACCGTTAATTCAGCAACAGCAAGGGAACTTTCGAGGTGTGGAATCTTATCCGTGACCGCAGCGACCATTTGCTCTACCAATGAATTGGTAAAGTCTTCTAGTTGCGGTGGTTCTAATGCACGAAGGTCTGCGATCATGGCTCAAAATTAGCGCAAATTAAAACCCGCGGCGCTGCGCGCCGCGGGTTTTTCACTTTAACGCTTTTTACAGTCATTTATTTAAGCAAACCACCGCGCCATGGTGCGTTGAATACGTTCAAATAAATAATACATAACCGGTACAATCACCAAGGTGAGGAAGGTTGCGAAAGTCAAACCGAAGATTACGGTCCAGGACATTGGGCCCCAGAAGACTACGTTATCACCACCAAAGAAGATGTGAGGATTGTTTTCACTGAATAGGGTGTAGAAGTTGATGTTCATACCCGTCGCTAATGGAATCAAACCTAAAATGGTCGTAATCGCTGTAAGCAGTACCGGACGCAAACGCGTGCGTCCTGCTTCTACGATAGTTTCAACCAACTCAGGAACCGGTAAGAGGGCTTTTTCATCCAAGCCCAATTCTACACGCTTACGTATACTCAATTGCTTGATAAAGTCAATCAATACGATGGCGTTGTTCACTACAATTCCCGCAAGCGATATAATACCAATCATGGTCATCATGATCACGAATTCCATGCGGAAAATGACTAACCCGAGCAATACCCCGATCAACGAGAAGACCACAGTCACGAGGATGATGAACGGCGTAGAAGCTGAATTGAATTGGCTGACCAGGATTAAGAAAATCAAGAATACTGCCATTAATAATGCGCCAGACAAGAAGCTCAATTCTTTGGCTTGCTCTTCCTGTTCACCGGTAAAGTCTACTTTCATACCGCGCGGCAACTCATAACCTGCCATAACCGCTTTAATAGCATCCACTGTTTCCGTAGGATTCGCACCTTCTAGAACATTCGACTGAATAGAGATCACACGTTTCAAATTTTTACGCTTCACAGAAGAGAACGTAGAAGTTTTCTTCGCTTTTGCCACCGCAGAAATAGGAACCTGTTTGATCTTACCTGATGCTTGATCGCGGAAGGTGATCTTCTGATTCATCAAATCTTCTACGTTATAGCGGTATGCATTGCTCATACGCATGTTGATGGGGTAATCGTCCTCACCGTCTTTGAATCGGCTCACTTCTTTACCGAACAATGCGGTACGCATAGCATCTCCAATCTGCGCTGAACTCAAACCTAAAGCACGCGCTTTGACGCGATCCACTTCGATAGGCATTTCAGGCTTACCCGTTTCAACATCCAGCTTTAATTCCTCTATTCCGGTGATACGTTTCGCATCAATAAAGGCACGAATTTCATCAGCCGTTTCGACCAATTCAAAGTAATTATCACCACTGATCTCAATATTTACCGGAGGGCCTGTTGGCGGACCATTGCTGTCTTTATCTACAGAAACAACCACTCCTGGATAATCACTCAAAGTCTCACGAATCTTATTCAATACATCCGCAGAATTTACGCGATTGCCTTCAAGATCTATGCGGTCTGCAAATTTGTGAAACTGAACAGTAATCTTCGCCTTGTTTGGTGTCTGCGCCATTGAAGGTCCCGCATTAGGATCAGATGTTCCCTCACCCACCTGTGCAATGACCGATTCTACCATGTAATTCTGAACTTCACCGTTTTCATCGGTGTATTCGTAGGACTGAACAATAGCCATAACTTCTTTTTCCAACTCCAACGTCACGGCGTTCGTCTCTTCAATATCAGTACCTATTGGCATCTGAATGTAGACCATGGCCTGGTTTGGCATGTTTTCCGGGAAGAACAACGTCTTCGGCGGGAATGCACCCAACAATACCCCGGAAAAAATCAGAAGTAAAACGGTTCCGCTGAAGAACACCAAAGGCTTTTTACCTTTCAAGGCATACTTCAATGTCTTTTTGAAACCCTCCTCTAATGAAGGCAAAGCAGTGCCCTGGAACCATTTGGTAGCTGGAACCACGAAATAAGAGTAAATCAACGCAAAACCACCACCATAAATAAAGAAATTACCAAAGGCCATCTTACCCGCTCCATAAGCAATCCCTATACCTATGACGATTGCTATAACAGAACGAATAGTGAGTTTTCTCTTGTTCAAAGGCGATTCTTCCACCTTCATTAATGCAGCAGTCAATCCTGGATTGATGACCAATGCTACAAAGAGTGAGGAAGATAATACCGTGATTAAGGTCAGGGGCAAATACTTCATGAATTCACCAAAGAGTCCTGGCCAGAATGCCAGTGGTAAAAATGCTGCAAGCGTAGTTGCAGTAGATGCAATGATCGGTAAAGCCACCTCACCGGCGCCCAGTTTTGCCGCTGTAATGCGATCGTAGCCTTCGTCCATGAATCGGTAAATGTTCTCTACAACCACGATTCCGTTATCCACAAGCATTCCCAATGCCAATACCAATGCGAAAAGCACGATCGTATTCAAGGAAATACCCAAAGCATTTAAAATGACGAAACTCATCAACATCGACATTGGAATCGCAATTCCAACAAACATCGCATTGCGAAGTCCCAAGAAGAACATCAGAACCAATACCACTAAAAGCATCCCAAAAATGATGGAATTCTCAAGGTCAGCCACCTGCGTTTTCGTCTGCTCAGAGGTGTCGTTCGTTACTGAAATATTCAGGTTGTCCGGAAAGTAACCGTCTTGCGCTTCAGCCAATAATGCTGCAATTTTTTCGCTAACGATAATCTGGTTTTCACCAGAACGCTTGAAAACATCTAGCATCACCACAGAAGCACCGTATTGTCTCGCGTAGGATTGACGCTCTACTTCATCAAATTCAATCTCTGCAACGTCACCTAAACGGACCAATTGCATTTTTTCGCTCTTAATAATCACATTCCGCAATTCATCCAATTCACGAATCTCACCAACCACGCGAACGTTTCGGCGGTAGCCATCTACAAGAAGGTTACCCCCTGAGATGGTCATATTTTCGTTTTGAATCGCACCAGCGATATCGCGGAAGCCGAGCTGCATGCTTTCGAGCTTTTTACTATCTACCAAAACTCGAACTTCTTTGGCATCAATACCGCGGATATCTACCTTCGAAATCTCCGTCAAATCTTCGATTTTTTCTTCGAGGTATTCGCCGTAATCCTTCAGTTGATCCAATGAAAATTCACCCGACATATTGATGTTCATGATCGGCATCAATTCTGAGAAGTTCAACTCAAAGACGTTTGGATCTGCAGGCAAATCTGTAGGAAAGTCGGGCTGGCCCATAGCCGCATCAACTTTATCTTTCACTTTACGCAACGCTTCATCCGGGGTCACATCAAAATTGAATTTGACTTGAATAGTAGAATACCCTTCTACCGAAGTAGAGTTTATTTTATCTACGCCTGAGATCCCATTGATTTCCTTTTCTAATGGACGTGTGATGAGTTTCTCAATATCCAACGGTGAGTTTCCTGGATACGGCGTCCCCACATAAATCTCTGGGGTTACAATCTCCGGAAAGGCCTCCGAGGGCATTGATGTATAACTTGTGATACCTGCAATAAAAATAATCGCGGTAAGCACATAGACAGTCATGGTGTTCTTCACCGAAAAGGTAGAGGGACCGAACTGTTTAATGAGACTTTTCTTTTCTTCCATGCTAGTATAGCCTGTTTGAATTAACCTATGACGACGTTCTGGCCTGTACGAACGCTACGCGATCCCTTGTCCACAACTACGGTTCCTGCTTCAAGTCCCGTTAAAATTTCTGTTCTTCCTTCAAAAGTCAAACCGGTACGTACCCAAGTTTTGACCACTTCGTAATGTGTACCTCCTTCAACTGCATTCAGCGTATAGATGAAATCATTGCCTTCAACGTCCTGCTGAACCAGACTCGCAGGTACGGTTAATGCCGATGCACTGCTGTAATCTTGAAGGGATACGTGTACCATTTGATTTGGCTTGGTGCCTTCACTCACTGGAAGGCTCACGTTGATAGAGAACGTACGATTGCCCTCTTGAATGAATTGGCCTACTTGCAGTACCTCTGCGGCTACCTCATAGTCCATAGAAGTGAACGCAACATTTGCCGGTGTTCCCACACGAACCCGATTTGCATACGACTCTGGAACGTCCGCTTTGACATAAACACCAGAAGTATTTACTAAGCGCATTGACGGCATCTGTGGACCTGCCAATTCTCCTTCTTTTGCAAAGATGTTATCAATTGCTCCCGCGAAGGGTGCACGAATTTCACTCAGTGCAATCTGCTCTTTTAAAGTAGATACCTTTTGAACCAAACCGTCGTAGTTGTTCTTGGTCTGCAAGTATTGAATCTCCGAACCAATTTGTTCGTTGATCCACAGTTTCTCTTGCTTCTCAAAAACAGTTTGCGCTAATGCCAAACCGTTCTCTAATTCCTTAAGAGACGATTTCAAAAGATCAGTATCCAGCGTCATTAATAATTGGCCCTTTTCAACGCGCTGCCCGTTGCGCACGAAAATCTTTTCCACCTTACCGCTAGCGGTTGGATAAAGGTTGATGCTCTTATCTGCTACAACGATACCAAAGACATCGAAATAATGGACAAACGTCGATGGGTTCACCTCTATTGAGGTCACACGATCATAACGCTCGACCGTATCTAAGGCCATTAGTTTCGCATCAACAGTAGCAATTTCTGCATCCACTTTTGCACGCACCACTGTAAGACTGTCTTTCTTTGCTTGAAGTGTTTCCATGGTACCCACAGATTGTTCTGGTGCACCACACGATGCGAGAACGACGCTTCCTAATATGAATCCTAATTTTTTCATGTTCCGGTATTATTGCTTTTGCTGTTTTGTCATTAAATATTCCAGTTCGGACTTCTTGTCCAATGCATTTTGCGCAGCCATAAACATGGCTTGAAGCGCTTCTTGGTATTGTGTCTCTGTTTGTGTCAATTCCATTGAAGATGCCAACCCCGCGTCGTATTCTTTGCGTCGCTGATCGCGAATCCGCTGCGCCAACGCTACGTTTTCCTTTTGTGCTAAAAAATTGGCAATTCCCTGGTGGAATTCGTTCACCAAAGCTCCGTGTTGCATAATCAAGCCTTCCTCCAATTGCTGCAGTCCTATCCTTGCTTGATCGCGCTGAATCTTCGCTTCCTGCACCTGAGCACGCCCGTTACCCGAAGAGAACAAAGGCACACTAATGCTTCCTGCAACTAAACTGCTTGGGATATCTACCGCTGCGTCACCAAAAATATTGGCCTCACTGCTCATGAATTGAATGTTGTTTTGGTAGCTCACACCGATTGAAGGCAAATAAGCCAATTGCTTGTTCAATACTTGCAACTTAGCGCCCTCAACTTGATTTTCCATTCCCAGGTAGTCTACCGATTTCTTGGGATCAAACCCTATGGTCGTCAGCGTACTTGCCGCGGCAGCATTTACAACCAAATCTTCCATTTTGTCCGCCATTAAAAGCTCTTGCTGTACCGGATAGCCCATCTGCAACTTCAACAGCATTTTTGCAACGTTTGCCTGACCCTCGCTGTAACGCAAGGCATTTTCGATGTTGTTGAAATTCAACATCATTTGATCCGCATCGGCTTTACTTACTAGCCCAGCTTCATTCATTTTTTTCATTTCAGAAGCGAGATCGGCCAAATACCCTTTATTCGCCTTTAATACGGCAACACTTTCTTCACTAAGTAGTGCTAAATGATAAGCTTTTGCTACCTCACGTTTCAATTCAGCCTGGCTCTGGTCCATACCTATTGCTGCACTTTCCTTCAACACCTTCGCTGCCATCAATGCAACCACGTAAGAGCCGTCAAAAATTAATTGATTTACCACTAATCCTCCTTGCGCCTGATAATCTGTACCAAAGACCAATTCTTCCAACACCCCATTTCCGTCGAAATCTGTGACCAGAGCGCCCAACTCTACGTTGTAGATGTACTGCCCACTGGCCGATGCCTGTGGTAAGCCAATGGCTAAATTTTGAAGATAAATTTGTCTTGCGCGCTGAATCTCTAATTCCGCGATTTGCACCCCATAAGCGTGATCAAGCGCATACTCTTGCGCTGAGGCTAGAGTGAATTTTTCTTGCGCTTGGCCGATCAAGGCGCAGCAAAGCATGCTGAAAAGCACTACCGTTTTTCTCATTATTGTGTTGCTATTAATTGATTCAAATATTCTAGTCCGCTGGCAGATGCAATACCGCGAATATGGTAGCGCAAGCTAGTCTTGCGCAATTGGTCTAATTTGATATGCTCGTTTGAAATCACGCCTTCATGTACCGCCAAAATATGACCGTAGTACAACAGCGCGATATGGTCCACATGCAAATCCGAACGGTACAAACCCTCACGAATGCCACGCTCTAGATTGCGCTTTGTAACCGTGAATACAATGATCTCACGCTTGGCCTTCATGTCTCTTGCTATACCGGGATAATAATGTTCCAATTGATGCAAAAGGCGGTCTTTGTCATCGCGCATGTGTACCTCTGCAAAACGTTCCATTGCAAAGAGCTGGTCAATAGCATTGCCATCCACACTAGAGATGGCTTCTTCCAGCTCTGCTTTCATAAACGCCGCAGCCTGCTCAAAGGCTTTTTCCAATAAATCTTCCTTATTGTTGACGTGTTTGTACAGCGTCTTTTTAGACATACCGCAACTGCTCGCGATTTGATCCATATTCACGCTTTTCACACCAAACTGTAAAAACAGTTCGATGCTGGTGAATAAGACACGGGACAATTCAGTATTCATGAAATTAGGTTCGTGAGGCACGGAGTTTACATGGCATTAACCCACAATGGAAACAATTGTTCTAAAAAATGTTTCCAATGTTTCGCCTTCTCGAACAACTTCCGTGCCAAATGCGACTTGAGGCAAAAAATTTCAAGACCTATGTTACTTTATTCAAAGATGAAATAGCATCTTTGCTTTAAACAAGTTGAATAATGAGCATCAAACAACTCTTAGTATCGCCGCCTGTTGGCACCAACATTACCGTTAAGGGATGGGTTCGTACCTTCCGTAGCAACCGCTTCATTGCTATCAATGACGGTTCTACCCTTGCCAATCTGCAGTGTGTAGTCGATTTTGAAAAAGAGGATGAAAATGAACTCAAGCGCATCACTACAGGATCGTGTCTTTCTATTTCCGGTCAGCTTGTAGAAAGCCAAGGAAAAGGACAAACAGTAGAAATCATTGTGGATTCGTTTGAAGTTTTAGGCGATGCCCCCGTTGAAGACTACCCGCTCCAACCCAAAAAACACAGCTTAGAATTCCTGCGCGATATCGCACATTTAAGACCGCGCACGAACACCTTCAGCGCTGTATTCCGAGTGCGCCATGCACTTTCATTTGCTATTCACAACTACTTCAACAAAGAAGGTTTTGTCAACTGGCACAGCCCCATCATCACGGGATCTGATGCAGAAGGTGCAGGGGAAATGTTTCGGGTCAGCACGCTTCCTGCCTCAGGCGGGGACCCAGCTGAAGATTTTTTCGGTAAGGAAACCCATTTAACCGTAAGCGGTCAACTGGAGGGTGAACTAGGAGCATTGGCCCTAGGTAAAATTTACACTTTTGGACCGACGTTCCGCGCAGAAAACTCAAACACAACAAGACATTTAGCGGAATTTTGGATGGTCGAACCTGAAATGGCATTTCATGATTTAAACATGAATATGGACCTCGCGGAGGACTTTTTGAAATACTGTCTGCGCTACATCCTAGACAATTGCCGTGAAGATTTGGCGTTCCTAGATAGTCGATTTGCAGAGGAGCAAAAAGGAAAGCCGCAGAATGAGCGCGCGGAACAAGGCCTGATCGAAAAATTAGAGTTTGTGACCAGTAATGATTTCGTCCGCTTATCTTACACAGAGGCGATTGAAATCTTGAAGAACAGCAAGCCCAATAAGAAAAAGAAATTCAAATACCCGATCGACCAATGGGGTGCGGACCTCCAAAGTGAGCACGAGCGTTTCTTGGTAGAAAAGCACTTCAAAGCCCCCGTTGTTTTATACGATTACCCCGCATCCATCAAGGCCTTCTACATGCGCTTAAATGAAGATGGCAAAACCGTACGCGCTATGGACATTCTTTTCCCAGGAATTGGAGAAATCGTGGGTGGATCGCAGCGCGAGGAACGCTACGATGTGTTGAAAGAAAAAGTAGCTGCCGTGGGCATTCCAGAAGAGGAGCTCTGGTGGTACCTAGAAACCCGTAAGTTTGGAACGTGCGTGCACAGTGGATTTGGTTTAGGCTTCGAACGTTTAGTCCAATTCTCAACGGGAATGGGCAACATCCGTGATGTCATTCCATTCCCTAGAACGCCGGGAAGCGCTAATTTCTAATCTGTCCTCAACCCCGCTCTAATGCTTAAGCAAACCCTTGCACAAAAACTTCAACAGAAGCTGAGTCCACAACAGATTCAGCTCATGAAGCTTGTGCAGTTGCCCACGCAAAGTTTAGAGGCGAGGATCAAACAAGAGATCGAAGAAAATCCAGCTTTACAGGAAGGAAAAGAAAAAGCGGAAGACACCTTTGAAAACGATGCTTCCGACGAGCGCGAAGTGCGCGATTCCATGGAAGAAATAAATTGGGACGACTACCTCGGGGATGATGAAACACCCGACTACAGAACTAAAGCCAATAACTACAGTTCAGACGACGAGCTGTTTGAGGCGCCCGTGATGGTGAGCGAAAGCTTTCACGACAGCCTTATCTCCCAATTGCGCCTACGCGATTTAAGCACGGAAGAACTTGAATTGGCCATCTACCTTGTAGGCACGATAGATGATGACGGACTTTTGCGACGTGAACTCATCGATATTGTTGACGACTTGGCCTTTTCGCAAGGGGTATTTACGGAAGAGAAGGAATTGGAACGGCTCCTTAGCATCATTCAGGACCTCGACCCCCCGGGAGTAGGAGGTCGCGATTTACGAGAGTGTTTGCTGCTTCAATTAGAACGCAAGCGTCCCTCATTCAAAGTCAATCTTGCCCTTAGTATTCTCGACGATCACTTTGACAGCTTTGTCAAACGACATTATCAAAAATTAATGGACCGATTAGGCGTTAATGAGGATGAACTCCGTGAAGCCATAGAGGAAATTGGCCGATTAAATCCAAAACCGGGTGGCTCCTCTAACCTCAGCCGTCCTACAGAAAATGTCATCCCAGATTACAACCTTGAGATTGTAGACGATGAGCTTGAGCTTACGCTGAACGGCCGCAATGCTCCCGAGCTGAGTTTGAGTCATCAATACCGCGAAATGCTCGAACATTACAAAGCCAGTAAGGAGAAAAATAAAGCAGAGAAAGAGGCCGCTTTGTTTGTCAAACAAAAATTGGACAGTGCCAAATGGTTCATAGACGCTATTGTACAGCGTCAACAGACCTTAATGCTAACCATGCAATCCATCCTGAATTACCAACGAGATTATTTTCTCACCGGCGACGAACGCAAACTCCGTCCCATGATTCTTAAGGACATCGCGGAAGAAATCGGCATGGACATTTCCACGGTCAGTCGTGTGGCTTCGAACAAATACATTCAGACGCCTTATGGTACATTTCTCATTAAACGCTTCTTTTCAGAATCCATGACTAACGCCGATGGAGAAGAAGTAAGTACCCGGGAAATCAAGAAAATCCTAGAGGATACCATCGCAGAAGAGGACAAGCGGAAACCTATGACAGACGATGCCTTGGCAAAAATCCTCAAGGAAAAAGGCTATCCCATCGCGCGCAGAACTGTCGCGAAATACCGTGAACAGCTAGATATTCCTGTGGCTCGAATGCGAAAAGAACTATAGATGAAAGGCTTCAAACACAGCTTTAGCCAATTCGTCAGCTACCTCTTTCACCCAGGAATCCTACCTACGCTCGGTGCTCTTTTTGTGCTTTGGTCCGTTCCTGAAATGTATTCCTGGAACACCATTTTTAAAATTACCTCTACTGTATTCGTTGGCACTTATGCCTCCCCTCTGATTGCTATTGTATTGCTTCGTATGACAAACATCATCTCAAGCGTCCATCTGATCAAACGTGAAGACAGAATTTATCCTTACATCACCGGCGCAGCTTGTGCCCTAGCCACTGCTGCGTTTCTAAAAAAAGCCATGGCACCGGAGGAAATTTACCTTAGTGTGTATGCCACTGCCTTCGTACTTATCGTGAGCACCATACTTATCCCGTACTTCAAGAGTAGTGCGCATATGGCAGGTGCAACTGGATTCTTTGCGCTGTTCTTAACCCTTCATCAGCGCTACGGTGTCGGAAATCCTGAATACCTATTACTTCTTTTAGTCGCTTTAGGCGCAGTTGCCTGGTCTCGAATTAATCTCAAAAGACACACCCTCCAAGAACTTTTATCGGGCGGTTTACTTGGGTTTTTTACCGTTTACGCATTACTCTCTCGCTAAAGATAAACGTTCACTCATTCCTCTTGTGTAAGACGAAGAAATTGAAGATATTTAGGGTTCAATTATTCAGGCTTACAAACACTCGCATACATGAAATCATTATTTAGAACACTCTTTACCGCTGTAGCCCTTGTTTTCTTCGTTCAAAATGCTTCGGCATCCCACAACGCTGGAGGTGACCTTCAATACGAATACATCAGTTCGACGGGGGGAAACCACAAGTATAAAATCATCATGCGCCTCTACCGTGACAACCAAGGTATTACCTTGCCCACGAGTGCCACTGTCTATGCTTGTTCCGCCAACTACGCCACACTGAGTACTACATTGTCAGAAACTACACCCTCAACCAGTGGTCAAGGTGTCGTGGCACCTACGCTTTTTGATTGTGTGAGTTCCACAACTGCCGGTGTTACTATCCACGTAGTGACGTACGAAGGCGAGATTACACTTCCAGGAAATGCACCGGATTGGACTTTTTCATTCTCCACGTGTTGTAGAAACGGCGCCATCGATAATATCGTAACTCCCTCTTCACAAGGCTTTTACATTGAAGCGAAACTAAATAACCAGATTGGTCAAAATACATCGCCAGAATTCGTAAGTGAGCCTGTACGCGCTTTCTGTACTGGACGTACTTTTAACTGGAAGCAAAGTGCCGTTGAGCCAGATGGTGATTCTTTATTCTACCGTATCACACACGTTAAAGACGGTGCCTCAAACAACTGTACTCCAAGCAACATTACCTATGCAACGGGATGGACGTACGATCAACCTATTACAACCTCTCCAGCCAACTCCTTAGTCATGAACGCGACCACAGGGTTGATTACATTTAAGCCTTCCGCAGTTGAGATTGATGTAATGGCTGTAACTGTAGATGAATACCGTTATGACTCTGTGCTTTATGTTTGGCGTAAGATTGGCGAAGTAAACCGTGATATGCAGATTGCTATTGCCTCTGCGTGTACACCAAATGCACAAGCTGGGGTTCAATTGGACTACCAGGCGCCGGGCATATACCAGGACCCAGATAACGGCCTTCCTACCGTAGATTACAACTGTTTAGACTCCACAGTTACTCTTAAATTTAAAGTGAAATTGGACTGTTCGTCTATTTCGCCTGATGGAACGGATTTCCGTTTAACAAAACCAGATGGTCAACCACTCGCGATTGAATCCTTCACAGCGAACTGTGATAACAACTACGAAGCGACACAGATGACCATTAAACTCTACAAACCGTTGTCTAAAAACGGAAAGTATTTCTTGTACTCAAAGGTGGGTAATGATGGAAACACACTCCTAAATAAATGTGGTTTCCCGATGAACGAATTCGACACGATCCAGCTTAACGTTACGGGGTGTTTTAATGCTATTTATGACTTAGAAAATGTAACCATTGAAAACGACCAAAATCCTGTTGTTGAATGGAGCTCTGATACTTCCTCATACCCTGATTACCTCTTCCAAGAATGGCAGATATTCCGCAAGGATCCAGGTCAAACACAATATCAGAAAGTAGGAACAGTATTCAACCAATACAAATACGACTTTAAAGACAACCAAATCGGTTTCATTAAGGTAGATCAAGACAGTTACGAATACCGCGTTGATATGAAACTCAACGACGATATGCAGGGTGCCACGAACGGAATAGGAAGCATCCTTCTCGAACGCAGTAATGGCATGGTGCCAATCATCGATCCAGACACTATTCCAGTAGACCTAGTTTGGAACCAGTATAATGGATGGGCAGTTGATAGCTACACGGTTTTCTTACAAGAAAAAATTGGTGGTACTTGGATGGGTGAGTGGATCCATGACCACGTGGCTTCACCTCAGAATCCGGTTCTTGCGCCAGATACAACCTACCGTATGTTCTTAGAATTAGCACCGGGTGAATACCGTGTATGTGTAAGAACAACTGATCCTATCGATACCCAGTATACTGCGTATTCGAACTGTTTGCCTATTATCATCAATACACCTCCTTACCCGGATACCGTAGTGGTGCCTAACTTCATTACTCCGAATGGCGATAATGTGAATGATGGCTTTATTATTCAGAACATTGATGATTATAAAGATCTAAGCCAGTTAACCATCTACAACAGATGGGGCGATCGTGTATGGCAGAGCGAATACCTCTACGACAATGCGAACCCGTGGCGCGGTACCAACCAAAACGGTACGAAGCTAGCAGACGGTGTATATATGTACACCTTGGAATTGGTGAATGCTTCCGACGACTATGAATATTCAGTCAACGGTACAGTCACTATAATGGATGCCCAATAGCATTCTTAACAACGTAGTCCCCACTCGTTAACACGAGAACACTGGCCCGGCCCCAAAGGGAGCCGGGCCTTTTTTATCTTTGAGGCATGGCCAACAGTATCCACATCACCAATTTGCTGAAAACCCTTCCGAACAAACCAGGGGTGTATCAGCATATGGATAAAGCCGGTAAGATTCTCTACATAGGAAAAGCTAAGGACCTCAAGAAGCGCGTCAGCTCTTACTTTACCAAAAGCGTAACTAGTGCTCGCATCGCCGTTATGGTAAAAAAAGTTGCGGACATAAAAGTGATCGTAACCGATTCTGAAGGTGATGCATTGCTGCTAGAAAACAATTTAATTAAGGAGCATCAGCCGCGCTACAACATCAACCTTAAAGACGATAAAAGTTACCCTTACATCACTATACGTAAAGAACGGTTTCCTCGTATCTATGGACTGCGTAATATCATCAGAGACGGAAGCGAATACTATGGGCCTTACCCGAATGTAAAGTCTATGAAGGCCGTTCTTGAGTTGATTCGCCAGATGTACCCAACGCGCACCTGTAAATACAACTTGAGCGAGGAAAATATTGAAAAGGGAAAATTCAAAATTTGCTTAGAGTATCATATAGGCAACTGTAAAGCGCCTTGTGAAGCATTGCAAACGGAAGAAGAATATGAA
This sequence comes from Cryomorphaceae bacterium, assembly GCA_024638285.1. Taxonomy (GTDB): domain Bacteria; phylum Bacteroidota; class Bacteroidia; order Flavobacteriales; family Schleiferiaceae; genus UBA10364. The sequence goes on along the minus strand of JAHEKP010000004.1, from coordinate 56,200 downwards.
TCCGACGTTAGCGCTGCGCGCAATATTATCAAAGGGCAGCTTAGCGCCGTCAAAAAACATTTGAAAGAGCGTATGATGAGGCATGCAACGGCCTTGGAATTTGAACAAGCGCAGCTATGTAAGGAGAAATTGGACGCTTTGGAAAAATATGCAGCGAAGAGCACTGTTGTAAGCAACCAACTCACCAATATCGACGTTTACAGTGTCAGTATGGATGCTGAGTTTGGCTATGTGAACTACTTGCAGGTTATTGAAGGAGCTATTGTCCAGAGTTACACCGTAGAAATCAAGAAAAAACTGGAAGAAGAGCCTCAAGATTTTCTTCATATCGCTATTCCTGAAATTCGAGCGCTCTTTGGTTCTACATCGCGTCTAATCTATACTTCACATCCAGTAGATCTGAGCATCGAAGGCAGTACATTCACTGTTCCTCAAAAAGGTGAAAAGCGTAAACTCATTGAATTGAGCATTAAAAATGCCATGTATTTCCGTCAAGAAAAACTGAAGAATATTCAGATTGTTGACCCCGACCGTCATATAAAACGGATTATGACGCAAATGAAGCAAGACTTGCGCATGCCCGTCGAACCGAGACACATTGAGTGTTTTGATAATTCGAATATTCAAGGGACAAATCCAGCAAGTGCTTGTGTGGTTTTTAAAGATGGCAAGCCTTCAAAAAAGGACTACCGAAAATATAACATCAAAACGGTAGAAGGTCCTGATGACTATGCTTCTATGGAAGAAGTCGTGCACCGCAGATACCGTCGCCTGCAAGAAGAAGGTGAGCCATTGCCACAGCTTATTGTGATAGATGGAGGTAAAGGCCAATTAGGCGCTGCACTTAAAGCGCTGGAGCGACTAGGGCTACGTGGGAAAATCACCATCATCGGTATTGCAAAAAGACTGGAAGAACTCTATTTCCCTGGAGACCCTTACCCGCTGCATTTAGACAAACGTTCGGAAACCCTAAAAATCATTCAGCAAGCTCGGGATGAAGCACACAGGTTCAGTTTAAATCATCACCGTTCGCGCCGAAGCAAGGGTGCGTTTAAAAGTGAGCTAGAGGGTATTAAAGGGATAGGTCCGGAAACGATCAAAGACCTTATCAAGGTTTTCAAAAGCGTTAAGAACATTAAAGCGGCTACTCCTGAGCAATTGCAGGAGGTCGTAGGTCACTCAAAAGCAGGGATTCTTACTTCCTATTTTTCGTCGATCAAATAGGTCTCCCAGCTGACGTGAAAGAAGAGCACGGCAGTTTCGTCGCGTTCATTAAAGTATTGAATCATTCGTGCTACCGTAGCAACGATTTCTTTTGCCTTTTCGATGCGCTCTTTGAGAATCACTTCGATACTGTCAATATAAATGGCAACGCCCTCACCGCTTACACTCATGTCTTCAGGATCTCTTTCTTCCTCGTCCTCTTGCCCTAAAATCTTTACAATAGGCCAATTCAATTGAGCAGCTTTGAGCTCCTGACGAACCTCATCAGCATCTACGACAAATTGTACAGACGTTCCTTCAAACATAATGGTGTGATTTTTTTCAAAGGTCAGATAAAATCGCTGATCTCATCCAATCCTTTCTTAGAAATGTCCGGTACTTCTGCGCCATCTGCTGGATACCCTACTGGCAAGAGTAGGAAGGGTTTTTCATTCAAGGGACGGCCCAATATTTCAGAGAGAAACCCCATGGGGGATGGTGTATGTGTCAGAGTCACTAGTCCTGCAGCATGTATGGCGGCTATTAAGAATCCACATGCAATACCTACGCTCTCTTGCACATAATAATTCTTCGCTTTCGAACCGTTAGCTTCCACATCGTAATTCTTTCGGAAAACTACGATGAGCCAAGGCGCATCCTCTAAAAATGGTTTTTCCCAATCGGTAGCAAATGGCTTGAGATCCTCCAGCCATTCTTCGGTTGCACGGCCCCCGTAAAAAGCTTTTTCTTCGGTTTCCGCAGCATCACGTATTTTTCTCTTGATCTCCGGGTTTTGTACTGCTACAAAATGCCAAGGCTGTTTATTTGCCCCTGAAGGCGCAGAAGCCGCGAGCGCTATAAGCCGCTCTATAGTGGTTTGAGTAACCGCCCTTTTGCTGAACATGCGTAGGCTGCGTCTGGTTTGAAGTGCTGTTTCAAAGTTTTCAAACAATGCATGGGCATCCTCATCAGATGAAGGCCAAGGTGTATATGGTCGAAATTTAGGTTCCATGACCCTAAAATAAGGCTTTAGTCGTCGCTGAGGACTTTACCATCTTCGATGCTGATGATTCGACGTGCTTTTTTAATCACACGATCGTCATGGGTTGCGAATACAAAGGTCATTCCTTCTTCTTTGTTCAGCCGCTCCATAATATCTAATAGGTTTGCCGTACTCTGCGAATCCAGGTTTGCTGTAGGTTCATCCGCCAAAACAAATTGAGGCTTTGATGCCAGTGCCCTAGCAACGGCAACGCGCTGTTGCTGACCGCCTGAAAGCTGGCCAGGTCTTTTATCTTCTTTGCCCTCAAGCCCAACCGCTTCAAGCAATTGCCGGGCGCGCGCTTCGCGTTCTTCCTTTGGTCGGTTTTGAAGAAGCATAATGAAGCTAACATTTTCCTGAGCGGAAAGCACTGGAATAAGATTGTAGGCTTGAAAAACAAACCCAATATTGCGTAATCTAAAGTCAATCAATGCATTTTCACTCAACGTGGTAATGTCCACCCCTCCAATAGCGATAGAACCTGACGTAGGCTGGTCGAGCCCACCGAGCATGTTGAGCAATGTTGTTTTACCACAACCAGATGGACCTTTAAGCGCGGTAAATTCGCCCTGAGTTATGGTAAGACTAATGCCGTTCACAGCTTTTACAGGAACCGCACCCTCATAGACCTTTTCTAAGTTTTTAACTTCAATAACGGGTTTACTCATAACTTAACTACCACGTATGGCTTCTACAGGGTTCAATTTTAGCGCTTTAATTGCAGGGAGAATGGAAGCAATCAAAGCCGTTGTTAGTACCATTACGGCAATAATGAGGTAATAGCTGGGGACGATTTCAGGGTAAATCACACTCTGTACACCCAATTCTGCCAAGCCGTCCTGCTTGCTGGATAAATCTATACCGATGCGCATCATGGCACGTGTGCTTAGATCGCCAAGAAGAATCCCGATAGGACCACCTACAAATCCCAACATCAAAGTTTCAACTAGGATCATTAAAAACAGCTTGCGCTTATTCATTCCTACCGCCATTAGCATGCCCAATTCTCTGCGGCGTTCCAATATGGCCATAAGCATGTTGTTGATGATCCCAAAAAGAAGTGCCATCATGATAATTCCTAAAACCAATACGAGCATGATCGCCATCATATCATCAGCGAAACCCAATTCAGGCCGCACCTGCTTCCATGACTTTACAGCTAATCCTGCAGGCATTGCCGCTGCCAACTGACTTGCCTTTTCTTCAGTATCCACGGTCTCTTCAAAACGCACCAATACCTCGTGTATTAATGGAACGCCCAGCGTTTTTTCTAAATCCTCATGATGCGCATACACGTGAAACTCATCCCAAGTGGCATTCAATGTTTTATAGACTCCTGAAATTCGAAACGACGCTCTACTAAGATTTCCTTCGGCATCTTGAAAAGTGAGAACTACTTTACTTCGCAATTTTAGCCCCAATCGTTTTGCTAATTTTTCTCCTACCAACAATCGATTGCGCCCAGAGGCTTCAAAAAAATCGCCTTCAACCATGTAATCGGCCAAAGTCGTTTGAATGCGCTCTTCTTCCGGCCATATGCCCATAATACGCACAGCGCGTGCACTTTTCGCGGAATTAATCATTCCCCCTAATACTGTGCGTTGTGCGGTACCACTTACGAACGGTAGGGCTTCTACCGTCTTACGCAGCGCAACGACTGCCGAGGAATCCGCAAGCACGGCAGTGGATAATGGTTCTGCATCAAAATCTTCATGGTGAATCTGCGCATGCCCCGTGGTCGTTCCAATAGCAGATGCCGTTCGCTCATTATTCATTCCGAAAGAGAAACCGATGATGAGTAAACCCGCCCAAATTCCTACCGCAATGGATCCAATGACAATAAAGGAGCGCACCTTTGCCCGCCATATATTGCGCCAAGCCACTTTAAAAATCATGCGCGCATACTTTTAACCGGGTTCAACTTCATGATTTTCCAGACGGCATAGCTGCTTACTAAGAGACCTATAACGAAGACGATGGCACCATGATTCAAATTAATAATGAATGAGGTGGTTGTATAAAGTTTAGGTTCAAAATCGAATTGTTCGATGGCTTCCTTCATCTGCCCACTTAAATCAATGGGGTTGTATTTAAAGTAAAATTGAACCGGTTTAACCGCGGCCATTCCTACTACAGCTCCCCCTAAGAGAAGCATTAAGTTTTCCAAAACCGTCACCGCAGCTAGGGTCGTTTTACGCATACCTATACTCACCAAAATTCCAAACTCTCGTTCGCGTTCACTTACCATCATGATCACCGTTCCAAGCAAAACGAAGGATATAATAAAATAAAGGATGGTTACAAAAATTTGACCGCCAGCCATATCTGCTTCAATGGTTTGGACCAATTCTGGAAACAATTGTTCCCAGTCTAACAATTCAAAATCTGCTCCTAATAATGGCTCGAGCGACGCTTTTACTTCAGCAAAATCCGCATTGGGCTCTAAATCTACCACCACGGTCGTCAACAAACCCATGGCATTGTACATCCACTGCGCCGTTTCTAAGGGCAAGACAACAAGCTGTTTATTAAGCTCAGGATTCGATATTTTAGCAATCCCCGCGACCATGAATTGGCCGTAAGCGCTTGCCCCGCGATAACCTTGTCCCAAAAACATAAGAGAATCTCCAACGGCAACGTGTAAATATTCTGCAAGACCTTCCGAAACAACGACTTCATTAGAGGCGGGTGTGAAGAGGCGACCGTCAATCAATTGGTCCGTTAAACGCAAGCCGGACAACTCTTCCTCTGGATGAATGCCCAGCACTAAACTGCCTCTATTATTTTCCCCCGTACTGACCAATGAGAAGCTCTCCAACCTGGGCACAAGTGAACGAACGCCAGGTACATTTTCCATTGCCGCCCAATCTATTGCTGCCTCATCCATGCTCAAATCCAGACTCTGATCTCCCCAGAATCCTTTTTGATGCACTTGCAGATAACCAAAATTGTTCGCGACGATATCTCCGACCATGTGTTCCCACACACCCACTTGAAAGCTGCGAAGCACCACAGCGAAAATCACACAAAACATGACTGCTGCAATGGTGATACTACTTCTTCCTTTGTTACGCCATATGTTACGCCAGGCTAATTTGAACATTATTCGACCCGTTTCATGTTACTCCGTTCGAAAAACGCTTCCTCAAATAAGGGATTAAAATTGAGTGCCTTGTAAGTCATTTCCGTGAAATTACCTTCTTCGTCAGCAGGAGTGATGCGCAGCTTTGAAGGCAAGCGTTTACCTGAAAATGACTTGATTTCAGTCGCTTCAAGTGTGGTAATAAGGACTTTGTCTTCATCGTAAAACTCTGTTCGCAGTTGAAGAAATTCATCTACAGATACAAAAGTGATTACCTGGCCCCAGACGACTGCTGCATCTGCCTTTGGTTTTAGCGCAATCTTAAAACAATTTGTGCCATTCACGGAAGCGATGCCTAATAAGGTTGGAGTGTAATCTTCCACCAATGACCCGGCGTTGATCAACGCATCATTTGTGAAATCGGTACCCATCCAACTCTGCACCATTGCCGCTGGCAGCGCGACAATTTTTTTAATGCCCGGCACAAAATGCCAAACGTCTTCACCGTTGCGAAGAAATACGGTTCCTTTTTCACGCGCCGGTCCGGTGATTAAAATCATGGTTTTATCTAATCCCTGATTCCAAATTTTCGCTTCCATCGTGCGTTCCCAGCGAGGACGGACAGTACGAATACTGACCTCAGCGGCCAGATCTGCACCAGATAATTTTGCCTCTGCTTTTTGGAGAATAGTACTGGGGTTTTGTGCAAATAGCGCTGCCGAGCAACACAGTAAAAGAACGGTCTTAAAAACTTTAGTCATTGTAATCGTGGGTCTACTATAGTAACGCAATGCTACGGTGTAAGTTTGCGCAGCCTTAGGTTAATTTTTGAGCCAATTTTGCCATGGTCTTCTTCGCAGATTTCCCTTCATACATCACTTCATAAACCGCTTTGACAATAGGCATTCTAACCTCTTGTTTTTTACGAATTTTTGCCACCAAGGCCGCAGCGTAATACCCCTCCGCCACCATGGTCATCTCTGCCTTTGCGCTTTTGATTGTATAGCCTTTACCAAGCATGTTCCCAAGCATTCGGTTTCTTGAAAACTGGCTGTAACAAGTCACCAACAAATCGCCCAGATAAGCGCTTTTCTTAATGTTGATCCGGCCTTCACATGTACTCTTCATGAAGCGACGCATCTCGCGCGCTGCATTCGAAATGAGTACCGCTTGAAAATTATCCCCGTAACCTAAACCGTGGCACATTCCTGCTGCGATGGCATAAATATTCTTCATTACCGCCGCATATTCAGTTCCGTAGATGTCCGTGCTCAGCGTACACCTTACGTAGTGACTTTGTAAAACGCTGGCAACCTTTTTAGATGCGCTTGCGTCTAAAGCCGCAACAGTAAGAAAACTTAAACGCTCCAGTGCTATTTCTTCCGCATGACAAGGACCCGTAATGACCACAATGTGATCTTCCGGAACGCCGACTACTTCTCGAAGGTATTCCCCAACAATCATGTTCTCGTCAGGAATGATACCCTTTATAGTGGAACAGATCAGTTTTCCATCAAGCGCACCTGCATTCATATTCAACAACACCTCTTTAACAAAGGCGCTTGGGACGGCGAAGATCACGATATCACAACCTACAATAGCGGCATTAATCTCCGTAAAGATGTCTACAGTTCCTTCATCAAAAGCTACCGAAGAGAGGTACCGTGGATTGTGATGGTACTCCCGTATATGTGCTGCACTTTCTTCGTTGTGCATCCACCAGTTGCATAGGCCTGTGTTCTCGCTCACCATTTTTACCACTGCAGTCCCGAAGGATCCGCCGCCTATGACCGCTACTTTTGGGTACGATTCAGATTGAACTTCCATTAGAATGTGATTTCCGATTCTACTTCCTTGCCATCCCTCGCGTAGCGGATGGTTGTGGTATCACCCTTTTTAAACGCGCCCAATGCTGTCATGTACGCGTAAATATCATCAATTGCAATGTCGCCTATCTTCAAAATAATGTCTCCCGCCTTTAAACCTGCGGTTGCGCCTGGTCGACCTGCAGTTGCACCGTCAATTCTGAGACCGGGACCGCCGAAGAGATAGTCTGGTATTACTCCCAAAGTCACAGAGAAGTTGGGCGTAGTCTTTTGTTCGGAGGATGTGGTTCGCTGAAAGCTCAAATCCTCATAGTTCGCCGACCGCGCAGTTATAGTGTACACTAAAGAAGCAAGTTTTGCCATGCCTTTATAGTTGATCTTATCGGCATCGTCTGTGGGCTTATGGTAGTCATTGTGTGTTCCTGTGAAGAGGTGCAATACCGGCAAGTCTTTATAGTAGAAGGAGGTTTGATCAGATGGGCCTACACCAGCAGGATCCTTTTTAATATCTAGACCATGAATGGGCATTTCAAGAATCTCGTCCCACTCTACCGCGGTACCTGTACCGGAGATTTGGAGGCGGTTATCACGTAATCGGCCCACCATATCACTGTTAATCATGTATTCAATCTCCTTCAGCGGAAAGGTCGGGTGGTTGGTCCAATATTTCGAACCAATTAAGCCCAATTCTTCAGCGCTGTAGAATTGAATCAAATAATTGTAATTCGTGTCTTGGCGTTGAGCATAATAGCGCATTGCTTCTAGTAGGAGTGTCGTTCCCGAACCGTTATCATCTGCACCGTTGTGAATGGCCGCGGGGCCTTTGTACAAACTGTTTTCACCGCCCATACCGAGGTGGTCGTAATGTGCTCCAAGTACCACGGTTTTGCGCTTGTTGTTGTGGATGTACCCTATGATGTTGTAACCATCACTGTGGCGTTCAGACATCATCACAGACATGGCTACTTTTTGAGCGCGTTTCATAAGTTTCTCTGCCCATTTTTCGTTTCTCACAAAAAATACAGGAACCCTAAAACCGTTGATACTTTTAAAGAATTCTCGCGTATCAGATGCGGTACCTTCTGGATTAATCAGCAACACGCCAGAGGCACCTTTTTCCACAAGATTGGCGACGCGTACGTTCAAGCTGTGGTACGCTGCATAAGCGCTGTGCGGGTGGATGCCATCGGGCGAACTCACGTTCATTACCGCAATTTTACCGGCTACATCGATCTTCGCAAAATCATCGTAGGTGCCGTCTTCAGTCGTGATGCCATAACCGACATACACGGTTTTTTCGTCTACAATACCAGTCGTAGCGCTCAGGGAAACCGGATAGAAATCTTCATGACCCTCTAAATGCCTTTTGCCTATCCATAGTTTAGTAGCGCCATAATTTACCTCAGCATATTCTGGAACGGGAAACTTCTGGAAATAGCCGTTTTCACCCATAGGTTCAATGCCGTATTCTAACATTTTTCCAACAATATAATCGCGAGCAACGTCTGCTTCAGGTGTACCGGGCTTGCGACCTTTTAGCGCATCTGAAGACAAGAAAAACAGGTCGTTTTCCATACGCTTAACAGCGGTCAGATCAATGGAGATTTCTTGCGCACATACGCTCACTGAAAGGACAGTCGTTAAAAGTAAAGCCAGGGTAAGGAACTTGTTCATGAGTTCATTTTTGTTTCCTTACAAAGGTAGCGACCAAAGACTATATTTGAATTGTGAGCAACGGAATGAAAGCACTTGCTGGTCAAACGGCTATTTACGGCGTAAGCAGCATCTTAGGAAGGATGATCAATTTTTTATTGGTCCCCCTACAGACTGCTGTCTTAAGCCAGTCTGCATATGGCATTAACGTTGATTTTTATTCCCTCATCGCCTTCCTTATTGTAGTTGTCACCTTCGGAATGGAAACCGCATATTTCAGGTATTCCGAACAAGACGGGTTTGACGAGGGTAAGGTTTTTGGAGCAGGCCTTGCCATGATTGCGCTGGTTTTAGCCAGTTTGGGGCTCTTCGTTTTGCTTTTTCAAAATGAAGTACTTCGAGCCCTTCGGTGGGAAGAATCGCCGGAATACCTGCACTATTTCATGGCAATATTAGCTTTAGATGCCTTAAGTGCATTGCCTTTTGCTCGACTTCGCAGAACGAATAAAGCGGTCCGATTCGCTGGAATAAAATTGGCCTTAATTTTCTCCAACGTACTCATTAACCTTTACATTTTCCTCCCGGCCTATTGGGAAATGCACGGCATTATCGGCTACTGGTCGCACGGAATGCGTGGGGTAGGCTACATTTTTGTCGCGAATTTTTGGGCTGCGGCTCTAATGTTCGTGCTGCTCCTACCCACCCTCTTTCCATTACAACTCAACCTAGATAAAAAGTACGTCAAAACGCTTTTGATTTTTGGACTTCCACTGCTTATCGGAGGGCTTGCGGGTATTGCTAACGAGATGCTCGATCGACAATTGTTAAAATACCTCCTCCCTGAAGAAAGTGCCTATGCTGGAGTTGGAATCTATGGAGCGGTATATAAAATTTCTATCTTTTTAATCCTGTTCAACCAAGCCTTCCGCTACGCAGCAGAACCGTTTTTCTTTAAAAATGCAAAAACCAAGGACGGACCAGAAAGAATGAGTACTGTTATGGATGGGTTTGCTTGGGTCATGTGCGTTGGATTCGTGATGATCATTTCAGGTCTAGATTACCTTAAGTTTTTTGTAGATGAAAAGTTTTGGACGGGACTCCACCTGGTTCCCATCTTACTTTTAGCCAATGTCATTTTAGGCATCAATACCAACCTAAACGTGTGGTATAAAGTGAGCGACAAAACAGTTTATGGAATCTATATCACTTTTGTAGGGTTAATATTTACTGTTATTGGCAATGTGATCCTCATTCCTGTTTTCGGGATTCTTGGCGCAGCATTTACCACATTGGCTGCCTATTTTGCCATGTTTGTTGCTAGTGTCTTATGGGGTAGGAAACACTATCCTGTTCCCTATCGATGGAAGAAAATAGGAGCATTCTTGGGCTTCGCCTGCCTTGTGGTGTTTATCTTGCATTACACGAATTGGCCCCCCGGCCCATTAAAAGTGTTAGGCGGTATCGCCTATCTAGGAATTATGCTTTTTTGGGAACGAAACGGTCTCCTTAAATTTGCAACAAGAACATGAAGATCAACGTAATCTACAGTGGCAAGCACGAACTGCCGCAATTCGAAACCACACAAAGTGCAGGCATGGATGTCCGCGCGAATATTGATGCCCCCGTTACCTTGCAACCGGGCGATTATACGCTCATTCCCACCGGTATTAAAATGGCGCTGCCAGAGGGCTTTGAAGCGCAGGTGCGCCCACGTAGCGGACTTGCCTTTAAACACGGAATTACCGTATTAAACAGTCCTGGAACTATTGATGCCGACTACCGCGGAGACGTTGGTGTGTTATTAATCAACCACGGCAAGCAGCCATTTGTTATTGAAGATGGCATGCGTATTGCGCAACTGGTGATCGCACAATACACCCAGTTTGACTGGAATGAAGTAATTGATTTAGATGAAACCGCTCGTGGTGCCGGAGGATTTGGCAGCACAGGCAAACAATAAGAACCAATCAAGAACCTAAGAACAGATGAAAATTATTGTCCCAATGGCCGGTCGCGGCTCCAGACTAAGGCCACATACCCTAACCGTACCAAAACCCCTTATTCCTATCGCAGGGAAACCCATCGTACAGCGTTTGGTTGAGGATATTGTAAGCGTTTGTGGTGATAAAAAAGTGACTGAAATTGCCTTTATTATTGGGGACTTTGGCGCTGAAGTGGAAGCCAATCTTATCAAAGTCGCAGAAGACCTGGGTGCAAAAGGAAGCATCTATTACCAAGATAAACCGCTCGGTACAGCGCACGCCATACACTGCGCGGCGGACAGCATGGACGATGAGATTGTAGTCGCCTTTGCAGACACCTTATTCCGTGCAGATTTCACCCTAGATACTGAAGCAGATTCCGTGATTTGGGTGAAGCAAGTGGACAATCCCTCTGCCTATGGCGTTGTTCAGTTTGGTGAAGACGGCGCCATCAATAATTTCGTTGAAAAACCGCAAGAGTTTGTTTCCGATAAAGCCATTATAGGTATCTATTACTTTAAAGATGGGCCAGGTTTGCGCAACGAACTAAAGCACATTCTCGAGAACAATATCATGGATAAGGGGGAATACCAACTCACCGATGCATTAAGCTCTTTGCTTGCACAGGGGAAAGTGTTCAAGCCCGGAACTGTGAACGACTGGATGGATTGTGGTAATAAAGCAATTACCGTGGAAACCAATAGTAAAATGTTAGGCTACCTCGAGGGTAAGCCTGAACTGCGTGGAACTAACATTACCCTAGAAAATTCGACCATTATCGAACCCTGTTACATCGGTTCTAACGTGGCGCTGAAAAATGCGACTGTAGGCCCGAACGTAAGTTTAGGTAATGATTGTGTGGTTGAAGACGCAACGATAGAAGGTTCGTTAATTCAGACGGAAACGACGATTAAAAATATTCACCTTAAAGACAGTATGATCGGCAACAAAGCGCATGTCGACGGGAAGTGGAGTTCACTATCTTTAGGTGATTTTTCAAGAATGGACTAATGCACAAAAAGCTGGCCCTGTTTGGGGTGTTTTTCTTTACAGCTTCACTTTATGCGCAAGGCCCTTCGGAAGAGGGGCCTTCTGCGTTAAGCGGAACGTTCTATAAAGCCGAAACCTACCGCATCACGGGAAGGAATGAACTAGCGATGGAGCTGTATGAGGTTCTGGCAAAGGACCCCGTATATAGGGAAACAGCCTTGTACCAATTGGCTCGTATGCATGTTGACCAGAACCAGTTTTTCCAGGCCTTCGATCTCGCAACCCAAGGGGTCAGTTCCTACCCTACGAATATTTGGCTGCTGCGAATCAAAGCTCAGAGCGCGAAAAATATTGGCGATTTTAAAACAGCAGGGCGTTCCTTTGAAGCACTCTATTCCTTAGCTCCGCATCAACCAGAATACCTTTTTGAAGGTTACAGCACGTACCTCGAGGGTCGGCTATTTCTTGATGCCTTGGAAGTGCTCTCTAAAATTGAAGACCTAGAAGGGGCCTCGCCAGAGTTGGTTCAAGACCGGGCGCGGTTATTCTTGCAACTCAACGATCCTAAATCTGCCGAACGTTGTTTTAAGACTGCCATTGAGGATGCCCCAAATGTCCCTGAGTATAGAGGCTTGCTAAGTCAATATTATGACGCGAATGGAAAAACAAAAAAAGCGTACAAGGTGCTCGGTGAGTCGGTTGAGGCGTTCCCTGAAAATGGAGCCTTACATATGGAATTGGCACGTATGGCTCAAAAATTAGACCATACTGAGGCAGCCTTTTACCACATGGAACGAGGTCTGCTGTTAGAAGGGGTTCCGCTAGAAGATAAAATGCCCGTGGTACTCAGTATCTACGAGAACAGAGAACGTCCCGCTTATAAAGCCTTGTTCGATCGTGTTTTTCCTGTGCTCGAAAACTCCTATTCAGGCCGTATTGAATTTCTTTTACTTACCGCACAAATTCACGCACAAAACGAACGTTGGCACGAAGCTTTAGAAGGGTACCTGGCTGCCATTTCCATGAATCCAACGAACTACGCTTTGTATCAAATGGCGTATTCATTAAGCCAGGAAGTTGGTGATATAGATGGCCAAATTGCTTTACTTAAACGCATTGAAGAAAACTTTAATACTGACCCGGATATACTGGAAGGGCTTGTCTTCGAATATTACAATGTAGGACATTGGGCATCTTGTGCTCTTTTGGCAACTGCGCAAGCCGAAATGACACTCGATCCTGAGGTCGCTGGAAATTTATTTGCACTTGCTGGAACGGCCTGGTTCCAGCTGGACTCTTTTGAATTAGGTAGGGTGGCGTATGAAAAAGCATTGGACCGGGAACGCAGTGCCACGACCTTAAATAACTACGCCTGGGATTTAGCGAGGCACGATCAAAGTCTCGAATTTGCTTTGCAGTTGGCCATAGAATGCAATGCGTCCGCTTCGCTTGAACCAACGTTTTTAGATACTTGGGCATGGGTATTGTATAAATTGGAACGGTATGCGGAAGCGCAGGCCAAAATCCAACTAGCTTTGCAACTGCTCAATGAGGCCGATCGCGTTGGGATTTACCTGCATGCAGCGAAGATTGAACAGGCCCTTGGTAATGAAGAGAAAGCAAAGGTCTACAGAATGAAAGAGGCCCTCTTAAAACAGCTATAATGCGCAATGGACCGTGGCAAATATTTAGAATTGCAACACACCTTTTTCTAGGTGCTGCTTTAGCTGCGATCACCGGTTGTGGAGGTCCTTTATCTACAGAAAAACCTTTGAGACGGGAAAAAATAAGCGACGGCGTATCGCGAAAGATTATCGTTGAAGATAGGTTCGCATGGACGCAAAGCTTTACGCGCATCTCAGCTGAAACACCTGATGGTGAACAGCGTTTCCGCGTTCAGGTGCGTTCAAAACAAGATAGTATTCTTTGGGCAGCCATTTCCGACGATATGATTGGATTGCGTGTGGGCAAAGCTATTGTCATTAACGATAGTGCTGCCTTTTCTTCGACACTTCTTGGCGTTGAATGGACGGGATCAGCCAATGACCTTGCAGGGGTTACCGGGATTGAGGTGCCTTTTCAATATTTAAATAGGCTCTTACGTGGCCAATTAATCGGTACGAATGAGGCCATGCGCTACCGCTATGATGGAAACGGAGACCATTGGGTTACGCAGTATGCTATTAGCAGAGGACGCGCAGTTACCGTCGCGTTAGATAGAGATTTGCACATGAGCTATGTACTTATCGAAGATCCATTAGAATCGGTCTTCATTCAGTATAAAAGTGTAGATGAGAAGACCGGCTATCCGACTAAAATTGAGATTACTATTAAAAGCCAACCGGATTACAAGGTCACCATTGAAGTCACTGAAATACGGACCAACGGACCGTTTAATACGCCATTTAGCCTGTGATGAAAAAGCTACTGATCGTATTTCTGCTGGTCTGTACTGCAGCTTTACAAGGACAAACAAAAGAGGAACTGCAACGTCAAAAGGTTTTACTCCAGGATCAGATTGATTTAGCCAGTGAATTGCTCGTAAGAACTAAAAGCACCAAAGAAGCCAGTCTTTCGGAACTCCAAACCCTGAATCAGAAGATTGAAGCGCGCAATAGACTGATCCGGACGATGGACCGTCAAATCCGTTCCATGGATCGTGAAATAGCAAATAAAGCGAACGAGATTACAGCGCTTGAAACACGCGTGGATTCTTTAAAGAGTGACTATGCCGATTTAATAAAACTGGCACAGCGTCAGCAAAAACCGCGCGATCAGATTCTTTTTATTTTAAGCTCGAACAGCTTCGCCCAGGCCGCAAAACGCATGCAGTACTTTAAGGACATGGCCGCTTACCGGGAGCAACAGGTACAACAGATCGCAGTTGCTCAGGAAAATTTGGCTCGAGAACGCGAAACACTGATCGCTAAAAAAGCGGAGAAAATTCAGATACAAACGGCTCAAGAAGGTGAAAAATTGGCCTTGCAAGTCGATGCGCAGGCGCAAGAAGAAACCGTCCAAAATTTGCAGTCGAAAGAATCAACGCTAAAAAAGGATATCGATAAAAAGCAGCGCGAAGCCCAGCAATTGGAGCAACAAATCAAACGCATCATCGCAGAGGAAATGCGAAAAGCAAAGGAACGTGCAGAACGCAGCAGTCTTGAAAATGAAGCCAAAGAAATGGGATTGGTCTCTGGCAAAGATTTTTCAAGTCGCACCTCGAATAAGGCTTTAAAACAATTAATCGATAAAGCCCGTGAAGCAAAAGGAATGGATGTCCGTGATGACGGGCCATCATTTGCGATGACTCCTGAGGCTCGAGCGCTGGCAAATAATTTCGCTTCGAACAAAGGTGCGCTTCCATGGCCTGTGGAACGCGGCATCATTACCGGGAAGTTTGGAAAACATCCACACCCCATTGTTAAAGGTGTGATCGTGGATAACCCGCATATTGAAATAACAACAGAGGAAAACGCACTAGTTCGCTCCGTATTTGAAGGTGAAGTCAGTTCCGTCGTGCCTATTCCTGGGGCCAATGTCATGGTCCTTGTACGTCATGGGAATTACTTCACCGTTTACAGTAATCTCATTAATGTCAAGGTGAAGGCCGGTGATTTGGTCAGTCTTAAAGAGCCTATTGGAACTGCCTTTACAGATGAAGAAGGAAAAACCATGGTCCAATTAGGCATCTGGAAAGATGCTGATATTCAAGATCCTAACCCATGGCTCGCCAAATAAACCCCATGTCAAAAATCTACTACCTCAGCACCTGTGATACGTGCAAGCGCATCATGAATCAATGGAATCTTGACGGTGTTCAGTTACAAGATATCAAGCACGAACCCATCACTAAAGAGCAGATCGATGAGATGATCACTTTAGCGGGCTCTGCTGAAGTACTCTTTTCAAAACGTGCTAGGAAATACAAGGAATTGGGGCTTAAAGACAAAACCATAAACGATGCCGAGATCCGGGCGCTGATTCTTGAAGAATACACCTTCTTGAAGCGTCCGGTATTGATTCATCAAGGAGCTATTTACATAGGTAATAGCGCTAAAGTGGTCGCAGCAGCGGAGGCGGCACTGGCATAAAGCATGGATACGGACAAGAGAAAAATAGTACTCATTGCACACCTCGCTTTGCTTGGTGTTGCCCTCATTTACGGCGCCTCTTTTCTCATTGCGAAAAATGCCATGCAAGGTGCCATACCACCGCGCGCCTTTATTCAATTCAGAGTTACGGGCGCCGCTTTACTCTTCTGGCTGTTAGCTCCAGTTTCAGGAGATGATCGTATTGGCCAAATTCCACGAAAAGATCTTCTGCGACTGCTCGTTTGCGCTGCTTTTGGAGTTACTGCAAACCAATTGTTCTTTTTTGAAGGCTTGAAAATTACCACACCCGTCAACGCTTCCATCATGATGGTCAGTGGTCCTATAGCCGTGCTCATCGTAGGTGCACTGCTTGTAAAAGAGCGCATTACCACTGAAAAATTACTGGGTATTCTTTTGGGAGCTTTTGGAGCGTTTTGGCTCATTTATTCTGGGAACGAATTTGATCTCAGCGGCCTTTTCGGTAGCGACGTATCGCGCGGTAATGTATACGTATTGATCAATGCGACCTCTTATGCAACCTACCTCGTCCTTGTGAAGCCACTCATGTCTAGATACAATGCTCTTTTTGTCATTCGCTGGGTTTTCACTTTTGGGGTGTTTTTCGTTTTACCTTTTGGAGGCCCTCAACTACCCGATATTCAATGGGAGCTTTGGAATGGTCCTATAATTGGTTCAGTACTCTTCGTAATATTTGGCACCACCTTTCTCACGTATTTAGGTAATATCATTGCTTTGAAAACTTTGCACCCCGCAACAGTAGGGGCCTATATTTACCTACAGCCCCTTATTGCAAGTGTACTGAGCTTATTCTTTGGTGGGGAGCAGTGGAGCATTCACATGCTTCTTGGAGGGGGCGCAATATTTATAGGAGTTTACTTTGTGAGCTTTTATGGGCGTAGACAGACTGCT
The DNA here is from genome assembly GCA_024638285.1 of Cryomorphaceae bacterium. Lineage (GTDB taxonomy): Bacteria > Bacteroidota > Bacteroidia > Flavobacteriales > Schleiferiaceae > UBA10364. Next base: position 39,401 of record JAHEKP010000004.1, on the reverse strand, counting down.
TAAGGTAGTTTGAGTTTCCTACCTTAGCAAAAATTTTGATTCCATGATTCAAAGCATGACCGGGTTCGGTAAGGCTATCGGCCAAATTACCGGAAAAAAAATCACCGTTGAAATCCGCAGTTTGAACAGCAAAGGGCTGGATCTAAATGCGCGCATCGCATCCCTATTCCGTGAAAAAGAATTAGACATCCGCAAGATTGTGGGTGCCGCATTAAACCGTGGTAAAGTTGATATCAATATATACGCAGAGGTAACCGGTATTGAAAGTGCTTCAAGCATCAATATGGAGCTTGCAAAAGCGTACCTAGAACAGTTGACGGTTCTAGAAAGAGAAGCCGCTACGAAGGGCGATTTAATTGCCGCTGTAATGCGCATGCCCGATGTCATGAGCAGCGGAAAAACGGAAATGAGTGATGAAGAATGGACGTTTTTAAAAGGCTTGCTCCATGAAGCCATTGCCGCCTTATTAGAATTTAGAACCCAAGAAGGAGCGTCCATAGCCCTAGATTATGAAGAGCGACTGGCGGCTATAGAGGAGGCCATGAAGGGAATTGAGCCGCACGAAAGTGCCCGTTTAGACGCAGTTAGAGAACGACTTATGAAGGGTCTTGAGGGTGTTGAAGTAGATTCTAACCGTTTTGAACAGGAGGTGGTATTCTACATTGAAAAATTAGACATCAATGAAGAAAAGGTCCGCCTTGCGAACCACATTAAATACTTCCGTGAAACCATGAAAGGAGCGAACACCGGGAAAAAACTAGGGTTCATCGCACAAGAAATTGGTCGTGAAATCAATACCCTTGGCTCTAAAAGCAACTATGCTCCTATGCAACAGCACGTCGTTCAAATGAAGGATGAATTGGAAAAAATTAAAGAACAAATAGGCAATACGCTCTAAATCATAATCCATGCGTATGAGCACTCCAGAAGGAAAACTAATTATCTTTTCGGCCCCATCAGGCAGCGGGAAGTCTACGTTGGTGCAGTACTTAATCACTACCGTCCCTGGATTTGCGTTCAGTATCAGTGCGACTTCCCGTGCACCTCGTGGGCAAGAACAAGACGGTGTGGACTATTACTTTCTCTCGAATGAGTCGTTTAATACGTATGTGAGCGAAGGGGCGTTTCTCGAATGGGAAGAAGTATATCCGGGAGCATGCTACGGTACGCTACGAAGTGAGGTTGAGAAAAGTTGGGCTGCAGGTGATGCGGTCGCTTTTGATATCGATGTTGTTGGCGGCAAGAATTTAAAGGCTGAATATGGTGATCGCGCGCTTGCATTGTTTATTCAAGCGCCGAGCATAGAAGAATTGGAACGTCGACTCATTGCTCGAGGAACGGACAGTAATGACAAGATCAAACAGCGCATTGAAAAAGCTTCTTGGGAAATGGAGCAATCGCATTTTTTTGACCACATCATCATTAACGACGATCTGGACCGGGCGAAAGCAGAAGCTAAAAAATTACTGATTGAATTTTTAGCACAGTAAGATGAAGGGTAAAATTGGCTTATTCTTTGGCACCTTTAACCCCATACACATAGGGCATTTGGCATTAGCAGAGTACTTCTATCGTTATACTGAATTGGACCAAATTTGCTTTGTAGTCACACCGCACAATCCCTTTAAAAAAAAATCTACGCTATTACCCGACCGAGAGCGATTGCATCTGGTTCATCTGGCTTTAGAGGATCAAGAAGGGATGACTGCAAGTGCCATCGAATTTTCACTGCCCCAGCCAAATTATACCGCGCAAACCTTAGCCTATTTGCGTGAGGAGCATCCAGAGGCCCAGTTTTCGCTAATTATGGGCGAAGACAATCTCAAGGGATTGCACAAATGGAAAAATGTAGAAAGCATCGTAGATGCGCATGCTATTTTTGTTTACCCCCGTCATGCAAATGAAGTGGTCGCAGAGAATCCGCATTTTGAAAAGCATCCTAAGGTGACAGTGGTACAAGCACCGCGAATGGAAATAAGCGCAACGCTCATAAGGAATAGCTTTAAGGAGGGAAAACCGCTACGCAACTTGCTGCCTAAAGCAGTTTTTGAGTACATTGAGGGAAGTAATCTCTTCCAATAATCCATGGCCACTTTTATCTCACGTATCGCTCTAGAATTAATCAATGGGCCGGGCATTCTGCATGAAAAACTTGTGCTTTTACCTAACCAGCGTGCAGAACTATTCTTACGTGAAGCGCTAAAAGAACACATTTCAGATACGGCCCTCTTGCCCATGTTCACCACTGTTGATCAGTTCATTGCACAAGCGGCTAATCTCGTCGTCGTAGAGCCTTTGGCCTTAATGGTACGACTGTTTGATTGCTATGAACGTACCCGGGCACAGTCCTTACCGCAAGGTACAAGTGAGGGCCTAGGAAGTTTTTTAAACTGGGGTCAAACGTTATTGTCCGATTTCGGCGAAATTGATCGCTACCTCCTCAACCCAGCACATGTATTAGGCGATCTATACAACGTTCAAAAATTGGCTGAATGGGATTTAGCGCCAGGTGAAGAAACCGCCCTTATGCGTCGCTATTCTGATTTCATTGCACTCCTTCCAGCGACATACGAAACCTTTACTACCTCCTTGCTAGAAGATGGTGAGGCCTACAGCGGTTTGGCTGCACGCAACCTTGCAACACGTCCTGAATCCATTGCTGCTTATCTCAGCAAAAACGGTATAGAACACGTGCTTATTGCAGGTCTAAATGCACTGAACACAGCAGAATTGAGCATTATTCAATCTATCCGCGAAGAATGCCCTACGCGCACGCTTTGGGATTTAGACGCTCATTACTTTAACGATCCGTTGCACGAAGCAGGCCATTTTCTTCGCAGCCACGTTCAACGTCAAAAAACTTTTGGCAAAGATGTACCCACTACGAAAGGAGCTGCGAGTGATTGGAAAACCCTTCCAAAGCAAATTCATCCCGTCGGAGCCAGTCAGTATACTGGTCAGGCTAAAGCCGTAGCTGGCGCACTTGAAGACCTGAGAAAATCGGGTGTTGCACCCAAGGATATTGCCGTTATTCTTGCCGACGAATCCCTCTTGAATCCGGTGCTCAGTTTCTTACCGGAGGCCTACAATAAAGTAAACATCACCATGGGGTATCCGCTGGATCAAACGGCGCTCGCTGGTACCGTTCGCTTGTGGGTTACCGTGATTGAATATGCGCTGAAAAATGAGCGCAAGGCGGGAAAGTGGACCTTCTACTACCGCTCCTTATGTGCTTTGTTTACCGACCCACTTTTCAACAAATACTGGAGTGGACCTGCAGGTGAAAGTCCGCTTGAATGGAATGCTGAAATAGTTAAAGCAAACCGAGTCTTCACCAGCGCATCTGAATGGGTTCGTCGCTGTACTAAAGGTCCTGATGGCTATGGAGCGCTTTTTGAAGCGCAAGATTCCAAAGGCTGGATTACCGCTTTGCAAAACTGGCTGAAACATGTTGGCCGTGCAGAAACACAAGACCCTGTAATTCAAAATACAGCCTACCACATACATACACTCTTAGCACAACTTACTCGAACACTTACTATCGAAGTAGAGCCGTTAGTGCTTTTAAAACTGATCAAGCAGCAGCTGCGAAGTGGAACCGTGGATTTTGTGGGTGAACCCCTTGAAGGATTGCAAATCATGGGTATTCTCGAAAGCAGAACCTTAGATTTCAAACACATTATCCTCGCTGGAGTAAACGAAGGTGTTTTACCTGCCGGTAGACGCTTTAATTCACTTCTACCTTACGATATTAAGCGAAATTATGGCCTGCCTACCTACGAAGAGAAAGATGCTGTTTATGCCTACCACTTCTACCGGATTCAACAGCGTTGTCTTTCATCAACCATTACATTTAACACCGATAGTGAAGCCATGGGAGGCGGCGAACCCAGTCGTTTTTTGGTCCAATTAGAAAACGAACTCCAAAACACCGCCTGCACAGTCCATCCGCGTACCTTCCTGCAAGGTCCGGTAGCGCAGAATTCCATGGAACAACTGTTCTCAGCGGAAAAAACACCGTCAGTTGTGCGCGCTTTTGAAGCATGGATGGCGCGTGGAATCAGTGCATCCTCACTCAATGAACTAACAGGTATGCCCGACCGATTCTATCAAAAACGATTAATACGTATCAAAGAAGAGGATGAAGTAGAAGAACAGGTTAGTGCGATGGTCATGGGAAACCTCATTCATAAGGGATTGGAAAAAGTATACGAATCGCATGTGGGTAAAACCATCACGAATATTGACGTAAACCTGTGGACGGAACAAGCTTATGAAGCCGGCTTGAACTACCTAATCGAAGTGGAACGGTACTCAAAAAACGCATTGACTCAGGGCCGGAATTTATTGACCCTTGATATTTGTAAAAAAATGATACGCCAATTCTTAGAATACGACGCACGCCGTGCAGCACAGGGTACCCTTATTTTAAAAGGGGTGGAAACAAAATTAGACTTTGAAATGCAGCATCCTACCTTACAACTACCTATGAAGTTTAGTGGCGTGGTTGACCGACTGGAAGTGTACGATAATTCCTTCATCATCTGGGATTATAAAAGTGGCGCAATTGGACCAAGCGATCTGAGCCTTTCTGGACTGGACGACCTCTGGAAGGGCAGTAAAGGAAAGCCATTACAGATTCTTTTGTACGCCTGGCTGCTCTGGAAAAAGGATTTGGTAACGCATCCCTTCCCTTGGCATTCCGGAATGTTTAAACTACAAAGTGGACAGCCAGAACATTTACTTCGCGGAGCAGTACTGGGTAAATCCAATGATATCACGGAAAGCCTTTTGCAGGACTTTGAAAACGCACTTTTTGACTACTTAGCAGAGGTTCACAGCAACGGATTACCCTTCATAGAAAAGCCTCGGTATGAATTCAACTAATTGGCGATCATGACTCCACTCCAAGGAATTCCAACTGCAGACGATTTAAGAGCAACGTTGGAAAGAATAGCACCGTACATACACAACACGCCGGTATTTCACTCTAAGCGATTTGATGAACGTGCAGGCAGCCACTGCTTTTTTAAAGGCGAACACCTACAAAAAACGGGGGCCTTTAAAGCCCGCGGAGCGATGAATGCGGTACTAGTGCACCAAAAAATTGCAAGAGACAAAGGGTTTGTAACGCACAGCTCCGGAAATCACGGCGCAGCTTTGGCCTGGGCGGCATCAAATATTGGTGAAAAAGCACATATCGTCATGCCAAGCAATGCCCCAAAGGCGAAAATAGAAGCCGTACAGAGCTATGGTGGAATCATCGAATTCTGTGACCCTACTCTAGCCGCACGTGAGCACACAGCCCAGGCGGTGAAAGAAAAAACGGGTGCCTTTTTCATACATCCCTATGACAATTATGACATTATCGCCGGACAAGCTACGGCCACGATGGAATTGTTGGATGAACATCCCGATCTAAAATACCTTTTTGTGCCTGTTGGAGGCGGTGGTTTACTAGCTGGTGCAGCGCTCGCAAACGCCTATTTTGGTGGGGCCACAGTCATAGGATGTGAACCCACAAATGCATCGGACGCGCACGAGAGTTTTAACAGTGGACGTTGGGTTCCCGTTACTTCGGCAGATACCATTGCCGATGGGTTACGCACTTCTTTGGGAACACGAAATTTCCCCATCATTCAATCCCATGTCCAAGAAATAATATTGGTTACGGAAGCAGAAATTACGGAAGCGTGGCACTATGTTTTAGCTCGGTTAAAGCAGTTTATCGAACCCAGTGCAGCGGTAGGAGTAGCAGCAAGTCTTAAAAAATCGATGAATGGGAAAACGGGCATTCTACTGTGTGGAGGCAATATGGACACCCTAAAATGGCCGCTACGATAAGTCTATATGCACTACGATAAGTCTATGTGAGACATCGTGAGCATTTAGTGTATACTTACATAACCAATAAACCTAGGATCTATTCCGCTAAAGGCATCGTCAATATGACGGTGCCTTTTTCTTTTTTGAACGAAGTAGTAACCGTCCAATCCTTTGGGGTTTTACTCTTAGACTTATTGAAAGCCATTCGGTCCTTAATTAATCGCAATCCATGTCCTGTTCCCCCTGGTATAGTGTAATCGCCGTATCCGGAATCTTCTACTTTTAGAGTGAGTACACCTGCTGAAGAATGCGCCTCTACATGAATGCTTGGGGATGCACTACCTTCATGACCCGCATATTTAAAACTGTTTTCAACCAATGGCTGAAGCAAACCGGTAGGTATACAAACTTTAAGAAGTTCTTTTGGAATAGTGATGTGCACTGCCACATTTCCGTAAGAGCCCTTTTGCTGCAACGCTGTGTAAGCGTGCAATTGTTTTTTAACCGCGCCCAATTCTATAACCTGGTTGTCCTGTTCCTCGAGAAGAGACCGTAAAAATTGGCCTAAGTCAGATAAATAATCTTGAGCTTGACCTATGAGCTCTTGACTTAAAAATGCACTCACATTGTTTAATTGATTGAAAAGGAAATGAGGCCGAATGGTGTTTTTATAATTCTCTAAAGCCAATTCCGCTTCCTGTAAATTCAACTTTGCGCGAGCGGCCGCCATACGACTGCGGTATGTTAAAATAATACCTACAAGCACTACAATAAACAACAGTGCCGTTACACTTAAGGCTGTTTTCCGCAACTTTGACTCCCGTTGGTATCTAGCGATTTCATTGCGTCCACGAGCCAATTCAAAGGCTAAGAACTTACTTTGACCTTCATCCACAGCGGCAAGAGCTCTTTTGTTCGCAGTTACCTCAGCATTAAGGGCCGTCTCCAAAGTCTCGTTTAATATTGCGTAATCTGTGAATTGTGCTCTAGATTTTGCCTCTAAGGACCAAAATTCTTTACCGTGTGCAAACCGAATACAACGTGCCAAAGCTTTCTGGTCAAGAGCATTTAAATTCAAAGCTCTGAAATAGATGTTCTTTTTATCGACATCGGGAATCGTTCCATCAATCAATTCAAGCGCCAGTGTGATGAGTGTATCAACCGCCACAGAATCTCTATTAAGGTATTGCAAAGCTTCTGCTCGTACTGCATATGCTTCACTTGGATTGATACCTCCGTCAACCCTACGACATATGGCCAAAACGGAGTCACTGTAAGCCAGAACTTCTTCAAAGCGTCCATAATCCAATAAATAGGTAGTGTAGTTTCCTGCTGCCGTAGCCCAACCTCTCAGATTGCCTTCCCGAAGACGCATGGTCTCCTCTGAAATTGCTAAAATTTCTTCCCCGGCTCCCAATGACCAATAGGCGTGTGCCTTAAGCAACAATATTCGTTTAATCCCTTCACTATTATTGGTGGAGCGAAAAAGAATTTCGGCTCGTTCTAGATAGGTTAACGCTTCGAAATTCACTCCTTTTCGTACGATCTCGCGTGTAACAAAATACGCCCCCCAAGCTTCCTCTGTCTTATCATTACTCTCCAATAAGTCTTTCACCAATGCCTGAATAGCTGTAGAATCTTGATGCATCCCAAAAGCTTCGCGAACCGAATTTGGAACTTCCGTCTGTTCACTCTGCGTGCAGCTTATCCACAGTATTGAAAGCGTTAGAATGAAGAGGATTTTACGCATCGTTCTCTAAGGCGTTTAAACGGGCCTTCGCTGCATCCAGTTGCGTACCGTCTGTAAGAACAATGTAGGATGGATTGCCCGGCCGAACCGAAGCGATCAAGGCACGTTGCACTACAATGCTTTTATGAATGCGAACAAATGCATCACTTAATACGTCTGTGAAACTCTTCAGCGTTCGTGCAATTAAGTGGTGCTCACCGTTGGTTAAGACTACCTCCGTATAATTTCGCTGTCCGCGTAAAAATGAAATGTCGGTCTCCAGCAATTCATGGAAGGTGCCTTTTAAAAGTAATTTGATTTTTTGATCCTGTCGTGCCTTTAGTGGAATGAGCGACTCCACTTTCGTAAGGGATTGTTGCAAGCGTTTCGGGGTGATTGGCTTTAGAATGTAGTCTACTGCGGTCTCAAAGGCTTCCAAACTGTAATCTGAATGGGCGGTAACAAATACAATGTTTCCCACATAGGTCTGGATTCGTTTCGCAACATCAAGCCCCATGGCATGCGGCATTTCCATGTCTAGAAAAACCAATTCTGGCACATTATGTTGGCACCACACTTCAAAATCAAGGTGTTGTGTAAAGCCTATTACTTCGGCATGAGGCAACAATTTTTCCAACAGAAAAACCATTCCTCGAACCGCGATGATTTCATCGTCTAAGACTCCTATGCAACGAACTAACTTCAATTTTTATAACCGCTAAGCATCCGGGCAACGTATTTGCCTATGATGTCGAATTCTAGATTAATACGATCGCCCACCTTTAAATGATGAAATACGGTATGCTCATAGGTAAATGGAATAATTGCGACACTGAAGCCACCATCGACAGAGTCGACGACCGTAAGTGACGTACCGTTGACCGTGATGGAGCCTTTTTCTACGGTCACATTGCCCAAAGAGGGGTCGTAAGAAAAAGAGAACAGCCAAGATCCGTCTTCCTCTTTAATGGAAGTACAATGGCCAATTTGATCCACATGCCCCTGAACAATATGTCCATCTAAACGTGCGCCCATGGTCATGCAACGTTCAAGATTGATGGGATCCCCTTCTTTTAAATCGCCTATAGCGGTTTTAGCAATGGTCTCGTCTATGGCAGTTACGCGGTAGGTTTGGTCACCAAAAATTTCAACCACGGTCAAACAAATGCCATTATGAGCAACGCTCTGGTCTATTTTTAATTCGCTCGCAAGATCTGAAGCGACATACAATTCAAGGTTTCCGCCGTTCTTTTCGACCTTAGCAACCTTGCCTAATTTTTCAATAATTCCAGTAAACATGAAGGGTTCTTTGTGGTTGGTTAAAATAGTACATTTGACAGTAAATGAAAGAAGCAATGAAAATCACAACATACACTCCTGATTACAATGGCAGCCTAGCTATTGTTTATACCGACACAAAAGAACTTTCAAGCCATTTGAACGTAGCCCAACTCGAGCGTGTTCATGCACTTAGTGAAAAGTTTGAAGAAAAATGGCTGGAGGTTCAGGCAGGCACAGATACAGCTTGGGTGTATAAGCTTGGAAAAACTGTAGATGCTGATACACGCGCAGAAAAAATGCGTCAAGCGGGCAATAAACTAGTGCTGAAGGCAAATGCCGCACACCTCGACCGCATTGCGATTTTAGGCGCACATGTACCGTATGTAGCAGAAGGAGCCATTCTTGGTAATTACCAATTCCTCCGCTACTTCTCAGATAGCCACAAACGTAAAAATTCGATGGCCCAATTGTTCGTTTCAAAAGAAAATGAACAAACCCTAAGCCCCATTGTCAATGCGACTATGGGTACGCTCTTTGCGCGTGAATTGGTCAATACTCCCGTCATTGATTTAACAGCAACTGATCTTGCTAATCAAGCAAAAGAGGCCAGTAAACGTCACGGTTTTTCTATAGAAGTCCTGGAGAAAAAACAGATCGAAAGCCTCAAGATGGGCGGATTATTGGCTGTTAATTACGGTTCTACTGAACCTCCAGTGTTCATCATCATGGAACACAAACCGAAAAATGCAACCAATGAAAAACCGCTCGTTTTAGTCGGTAAGGGGGTAGTCTACGATACTGGTGGTTTAAGCCTCAAGCCATCGAACTTTATGGACGATATGAAATCTGATATGGGAGGCGCTGCTGCAGTTATTGGAGCCATGAGCGCAGCAGCAGAAGCAGATCTTCCAGTACATATCATAGGCCTCGTTCCTGCTACAGATAACCGCCCAGGAGGGAATGCTGTGACACCAGGTGATGTCATTACCATTTCAGACGGCACTAGTGTGGAGGTCATGAATACCGATGCAGAAGGCCGATTAATTTTAGCTGACGCCTTAGTGTACGCAAAACGCTACAGTCCTGAATTAGTAATCGACCTCGCAACCTTAACGGGAGCTGCCGCAAGAGCCATAGGTCGTTACGCGATTGTAGGAATGGGAAATGCATCAAAAGAGCGCATGCTGGCACTTCAGGAAAGCGGCTACCGCACCCACGAACGTGTAGTTGAATTTCCATTTTGGGATGAATACAAAGACTTGTTGAAAAGTCCCATTGCAGATATGAAAAACATTGGAGGCGCGGAGGCAGGAGCCATTACTGCAGGTAAATTCCTAGAGCACTTCACCGATTATCCTTACATTCACTTAGATATCGCTGGGCCAGCATTTTTGAAATCGCGAGCCGGCTACCAAGTCGAAGGCGGAACCGGCATCGGGGTCCGTTTACTTTTCGATTTCATAAACAACCTGAAGTAACACTATGAGTGACGCTAAAGAAAATACACCAAACAAACCCAATACTCCTGACGGCCAGAATAAAGAGGGCAATGCCAGGAGAAGAAGTAGAGGTGGTAGAAATAGAAACCGTAACCGCGGTAAAAATGAAGGCGAAGCTCAAGAGGGGGCAAATGCCCAGTCTAAACCAGCGAAGGCTTCAGAAAATGGCCCAAAAGAGGAGGGCGCCGGCGGAAATAGAAACAACCGTGGTCGCAATCGAAACAATCGAAACAAACGCCGCGAAGGAAAGGACGTAAAAGCGACTCCGGTAAGTGAAGAAATTCAGGCCGAATACGACTTACAAAATGACCTTTACGACATTGATTTTTCAAGTGCAGCAGCTACAGTGGTCCATAAAGAAACGGTGCTAGAAAAACCAGTAGTTGGAATCACTTGTGGCGACTTAAACGGCATAGGAATGGAGGTTATCATTTCAATGTTAGAGGATACCCGACTTACCGAATTGTGCACCCCAGTGGTCTTTGCTTCGAGCAAATTGGCTTCCTACCATAGAAACGCAATCAATAAACGCGATTTTCAATTCCAACTTTGCGATACCATTGAAGACATTAAGGAAGGTGCAAACAACCTCGTATTAAGTTGGGACGACAATGTTGAACTTACTTTAGGCATACCCACTGATGTGAGCGGCGCTTATGCACTAAAAAGTATAGATGCCGCTATTGAGGCTGCAAAAGCCGGGCAGATTCAGGCACTGCTCACTGCGCCTATCAATAAACACAACATCGCCGCAAGCGTCGAGGGCTTTTCAGGTCATACTGGGTATCTCGCTAATCAATTTGGCAATGAAGTCCTGATGATTTTAACGTCAGACCAATTAAAAGTGGCCACAGTAACCGGCCATGTGCCCATTTCTAAAGTGGCAGAAGGAATTACGGAAGCGTCTATCTGTACGTCCATCGAGCTGCTTGCACAAAGTTTAAAACGAGACTTTGGCATCATAAAACCACGAATTGCTGTGCTCGGACTCAACCCGCATGCAGGTGAGATGGGAACAATTGGAAGCGAAGAACAAGAAATCATTCGCCCTGCAATACAAAAAGTGCAATACAAAGATGCGGTGGTTAAAGGACCGTTTCCAGCAGATGGTTTCTTCGGACAGGGCTATGAGTCAAAATTTGATGCCGTTTTAGGCATGTACCACGACCAAGTGTTGGTTCCTTTTAAATCTTTAGCGATGGGAAGTGGAACCAATTTCACCGCAGGTCTAGAATTAGTTCGTACCTCACCAGATCATGGAACAGCCATGCACCTTGCTGGTAAAGGCAAGGCTGATGCTACTTCCATGAGAAATGCCCTCTACACAGCTATTGAAGTTTACCATGCGCGAAAGGGGTATGATGAAATGACAAAAGATCCGCTAAAAAAACAAAAAGAGAAGAGTTAGAAGTTTTCAACAATTTCAATATCTTTGCCCGCTCATTCAGTGATACTTGACCTGTGAAAAAACGCGATTTTGATATTGCCTTTAGAGGCTTAGCGTTAGGACCACATGAATTCCAGTATGATTTGGATGACACGTTCTTTACGCTCTTTGAATATTCAGACTACCGCGGTTTAAGTGGATCGGCTGAGCTTAAGATGTTGAAAAGTGAAACTGTTCTAGATTTAGAATTGCGTTTTACCGGAGCCATCGAAGCGCCTTGTGACATTACGAACGAAATGTATTTACAGGCGCTTGAAAACAGCTTTGCGATGCAGATTAAGTTCGGCGATGAATACAACGATGAAAATGAGGAACTCCTCATTTTGCCGCATGGCAACTACGAATTCAACGCAGGTCAAATGATCTACGAGTTAGTAGTGCTCAGTATTCCATCAAAGCTCTTAGGACCAAACGCAGGTAACGGCATTGAGGATTTCATTGAAGAGGAAGAAGACGAAATAGAAGAAAAGACAGATCCTAGATGGGATCAACTAAAAAACTTGTTGAATAAATAATTAAGTAGAGATGGCACATCCTAAACGCAGACAGTCGAGCACGAGAAGAGACAAGCGTAGAACACACTACAAGGCAGCTGATCAGCAATTGGCTATCTGCCCAACCACTGGTGAAGCCCACCTGTACCACCGCGCGCATTGGCACGAAGGTAAGTTGTACTACAAGGGTAAGGTAGTTATGGAAAAGGCTTAAGCCATTCTATAAAACATTGATTGTTAAAAAAGTAGCTCAATTTTGGGCTACTTTTTCTTTTTTAAACCCCTCTAAGTGTTCCACGGGACCTATTTTAGCCCCCTACAACTGAAGAAACCATGAAAGCAGCAATCACCGCTCTTGGCGGATACGTTCCAGAATATGTGTTGTCCAACGACGAATTGGCAACCATGGTCGAAACTAATGACGAGTGGATTACCACGCGTACAGGCATCAAGGAACGTCGCATCCTTAAACCTGAAGAAGGAATGGGTGCTTCCTACCTCGCTATCAAGGCTGTTGAGGCCATGAAAAAAGAATACGGGGTTACCGTTGACGATGTGGATCTCGTTATTCTTGCTTCCGTCACCCCGGACATGCCGGTAGCTATTACCTCTGCTTACATCGCTCAAGAAATTGGTGCCACAAACGCTTATGCTTTTGACTTACAAGCTGCGTGTTCTTCCTTTCTTTATGCAGTAAGTAATGCAGCGGCTTACATAGAGAGCGGCAAATACAAGAAAGTACTTGTAGTTGGTTCGGATGTTATGTCTTCTATTGTGGATTATACCGACCGTACAACCTGTATTCTTTTTGGTGACGGTTGTGGCGTGGTACTTATGGAGCCTAATGAAGAGGGCCTAGGTGTTCAAGATGAAATTCTTAGAACCGATGCAACAGGTCGTGATTTTCTCCGCATTGAAGCAGGCGGTTCGTTCCTTCCTCCATCCCACGAGACCATCGATAATAAACAACATGCCATTCGTCAAGAAGGCCAAAGCGTGTTCCGTTTTGCAGTGAGTCGCATGGCGGATACTTCAGCTGAATTGCTCGAAAAAAACAATTTGACAGGTGAAGATGTCGCTTATTTGGTGCCGCATCAGGCCAACCTAAGAATTATTGATGCCACTGCACGTCGTATGGAGTTAACCAAAGACAAAGTCGTTATTAATATTCAGAAATACGGCAATACCACATCTGCCACTATCCCTCTTGGACTCTGGGATTACAAAGATAAATTCAAGAAAGGAGATAATATTTTCTTCGCTGCATTTGGCGGAGGATTTACTTGGGGCGCCATGTGGGTGAAATGGGCCATCGATAAAAAATAACTCGTAACTTCATATTCCTAAATACATATTAAATATGGACTTGAAAGAAATCCAGGCGCTCATCAAATTTGTCGCCAAAAGTGGTGCTCAAGAAGTGAGCTTAGAAACAGAAGATTTCAAGATAAACATTAAAACTGGCCCTGAAGCTAGCGACCAGCCAACGTATGTTCAGGCCGTGGCACCGCAGCAAATGCCAGCTGCAGCAGCACCTGTTCCGGCAGTCACTACAACTGCAGCCCCTGCTGCACCTGCCCCCGCTGCTGAAGCCGATGAAAATGCCAACTACATTACCATCAAATCTCCAATGATTGGTACGTTCTATAGAACGCCATCACCTGACCAGGATGCTTTTGTAAAAGTGGGTGATTCTATCAAGCCAGGTGATGTTCTTTGTATTGTTGAAGCAATGAAACTATTCAATGAAATTGAAAGTGAAGTCAGCGGTAACATTGTCAAGGTTCTTGTGGACGACAAGACACCAATAGAATACGACCAGCCATTGTTCTTGGTTGATCCTTCTTAATTCATTTTAAACCTCCCAGGTTATGTTTAAGAAAATACTCATTGCCAACCGTGGTGAGATTGCCCTTCGCGTCATTCGCACGTGTAAAGAAATGGGCATTAAAACGGTTGCTGTTTATTCAAAAGCAGATGCCGACTCACTGCACGTGCGCTTTGCAGACGAAGCGGTTTGTATTGGTCCAGCTGCATCTTCAGAGAGCTATTTAAGTATCCCTAACATCATTTCAGCAGCCGAAATCACAAATGCGGATGCCATTCACCCAGGTTATGGATTCTTAAGTGAAAACGCGAAATTCTCAAGAATCTGTGCAGAGCACGGTATCAAGTTTATTGGTGCTACAGCAGAGCAGATTGATAAGATGGGAGATAAAGCTACGGCTAAGGAAACCATGAAAGAAGCAGGGGTACCTTGTGTGCCAGGTTCTGAAGGTATCCTTGACTCGCTAGAACACGCCCGCAAAACGGCTGCAAAAATTGGTTACCCAGTGATGATGAAAGCTACCGCAGGTGGTGGTGGTAAGGGTATGCGTGCAATTTTTGCAGAAAGTGAACTAGAGGGTGCGTGGAAAAGTGCACGTAGAGAATCCGCTGCTGCATTTGGTAACGACGGTATGTACATGGAAAAACTCATTCTTGAGCCACGTCACATCGAGATTCAAGTCATTGGTGATAGTTATGGCAAAGCTTGTCATTTATCTGAACGTGATTGTTCCGTGCAGCGTCGTCACCAAAAATTGGTTGAAGAAACACCTTCGCCATTTATGACGGATAAACTTCGTAAGAAAATGGGTGATGCTGCTGTTAAGGCTGCAGAATTTATTGCCTACGAAGGCGCTGGTACTGTAGAGTTTTTGGTAGATAAAGACCGTAATTTCTATTTTATGGAAATGAATACACGTATTCAGGTTGAGCACCCAATCACAGAACAAGTAGTTGGATTCGATTTGATTCGTGAGCAAATCAAAGTTGCTGCAGGAGAGAAAATCTCAGGTAAAAACTATTTCCCTGAAATGCACAGTATAGAAGTACGGATTAACGCAGAAGACGCTTTCAACGACTTCCGTCCATCCCCAGGTAAAATTGCCTCTTTCCATGCACCAGGAGGTCACGGCGTGCGTCTAGATACCCATTGTTACAGTGGCTATATGATTCCACCGTTTTATGATTCTATGATCGCTAAATTGATTGTCACCGCACGCACGCGTGAGGAAGCGATCGATAAGCTTCAGCGTGCCCTAGGTGAATTCGTGATCGAAGGTGTAAAAACAACTATTCCATTCCACCAGCAATTGTTGCAAAATGAAGACTTCCGTAGAGGTGTATACACTACGAAGTTTATGGAAGATTTTAAATTGGTTGAATAAGAGGTTAAGACAAGATTGTATAAAAAAACCCCGGCGCCTAGCGCCGGGGTTTTTTGGTCCCATCAATTTTTATTTCCGGTTAAAATAGTTTTCTCGGTGCGTGACAATACGGAGTCCCACCCTTATTATCGTAGTAATCTTGGTGGTAGTTTTCTGCTGAATAGAACGTTGCGGCTGGTAAAACCTCCGTTGCAACATCGTAACCTTTCGTTTCAAGCAGGCCGATGAGTTGTTCTGTAACCTCTCGTTGTTCTGGATTCTGAAAAAATACCGCACTACGGTACTGCGGCCCTATATCAGGACCTTGACCATTGCGTTGGGTAGGGTCGTGTGTTTCAAAAAATACACGTGCGATCTCTTCAAACGAAACCTGCTGCGGATCAAAAACCACATGTACTGCTTCGTAGTGACCCGTGCGCTTACTGCAAACCTCACGATAGGTCGGGTTCTTGACCATTCCACCCGTATATCCACAGGTTGTTGCGAGCACACCTGGGATTTTTTGTAAATAAAATTCTGTGCCCCAAAAACATCCCGATGCTAAGACCGCTACTTCTTGTCCTTCTTCGGGTGCCGGTATGGTGGCCATCGCATATGCGTCGCTCATCTTCTTGTTGGTTTGGGCCGTACAGCTCGCCAGAAATGCGAACATAGCCATTGCTATTGCTTTAATTTTCATACCTAAGTAACGCAAAAACGCCAAAGGTGGTTCGGATGAAGTACGATCGAATTAAAAATTATCCGATGAACCCTTTTTTAACCAAGACCTCAGCAATCTGGACGGTATTCGTAGCGGCTCCTTTACGAAGGTTATCACTAACTATCCATAGGTTGAGGGCATGTTCGGTGGTGAAATCGCGGCGTAATCGGCCCACAAAGACATCGTCTTTTCCCTCCGCCATCAGTGGCATAGGGTAGGTATTGAATTCGGGGCGGTCCTGAAGCGTAATGCCCGGAGTATCGTTTAAAATTTTCCTCACCGCCTCTAAGGTGAATTCGCGTTCAAATTCTATGTTCACACTTTCGCTGTGTCCGCCCTGCACAGGAACGCGAACCGCCGTAGCTGCTAGCTTAATGCTTGCATCGCCAATGATTTTCACCGTTTCCTGGGTCATCTTCATTTCCTCTTTGGTGTAATCGTTGTCGAGGAAAATGTCGCAATGCGGGATGCAATTGCGGTCAATTTTATAGGGATATACCATTTTTGGGTCTTCACCATTACGCTCGCCTTCGAGCTGATCAACAGCTGCTTTACCCGTTCCAGTAACGCTTTGGTAGGTACTGACAATGACTCGCTTTGCCCCAAAAGCCTGGTGGAGCGGATGCAGTGCCATAACCAATTGAATGGTCGAACAATTGGGATTTGCAATGATAAAATCTTCCGCAGTTAATTCATCCGCGTTAATTTCTGGTACCACCAATTTTTTATCCGCATCCATCCGCCATGCACTGGAATTATCAACGACACGGGTGCCCGCAGCGGCAAATTTTGGCGCCCACTTTAGGGACGTTTCGCCTCCGGCAGAGAAAAGAGCGACGTCAGGTACCGCGGCAACGGCAGCATCCAAACTTTGAATGGTCCAATCTCGACCGCCAAAAGCAATCGATTTTCCCACGCTACGTTCCGATGCCACAGGAATGAGCTCCGTGACAGGGAAGCTACGCTCCGCCAATACTTTCAAAATAATCTGGCCAACCATTCCAGTGGCACCGACAACTGCAATTCTCATAAAAATTGACTTAACTTATATAGTACCCCGCAAAGCTACTTCTAAACTGCCTTATGTTCACCGACTTGTTTCGTAGTGCACTAACGCTTTGTTTTTGCCTTATTTTTAACGCGGCCTCGGGCCAATTTTACCAACTTTTAGACTCCTTAACTTTCCCAAATCCAGACTGGGAAGGCGATACGGCTTGGATGCAATTTTCGACAGATGGATTGCGGAGCGCAGCGCCAGCTGCAGGTTCTTTGGAATGGCGCCGTGAAAGTCGCGCTGCAATCCGTGGAATTTGGAGACTCAAAATGAACATGGAGTTCAATCCATCCACTGCCAATTTTTGCAGCTTCAGATTCATCGAATCAGAGTTAGGGCATTATGCCATTCAACTCTCCGGCTCTAGTAACGATGATCTTTCCTTGATGCTGCATACCACTGAAAAAGACAGCGTTCTCGCTGCCGTTACAGGCTACGTTAACCAAAATGGAGTCGCCATTGCACTTCGGATTGAACGGGACAGCAACTATACGTTTCACGTATACGATGCAGATTCGCTCTTGTTCAGTACGACCGACAGCACCCTTCGTTCCTCAAAACGTCTCAGTTTGCAATGCACTTATACCTCGAGCCGTGTGGATAAATTTTTGTTTTCAACATTGCGGGCAGATGGCTATACTTTTCGTGATACCCTCGCACCAAAATTGCAAAGTATTGCTGTTTTATCACCGTATAAACTCAGACTTAATTGGTCCGAACCTGCCGTACCTCCGCCAGGAAGTTTAAACGGTGTCATCCTTCGTTCGCAGCAAGGAACACCCGTAGATACTGCATTTTATCCATACCTAGGCCCCTCGTATTGGGATGTCTTTTTTGATCGGCCCATTCCGCTAGGTCGATGGTCTATAGAAGTTCCGCTTGCCGCCGACACAGCTGGAAATCTTACCTTTTTTGCTACAGACTCTGTGCTACTCGACTATCCTGATCGTCAAAGCGTACAAATTATAGGCGTCCACCAAATTGAAGGAAATGACGGCGATTATTTTATTGCTTACAGTCCTGTTTCCATGCCAGAAGCACAATTGGATTTTATTACACAGGGTGGCGCAAAAAAAACCATTCCTTGCCCCCTTGACTCAGGAACAATAAGCTACGGAAACGGTCAAAACGTACGACTAATTCCCGGATTCACTCTTCCTGACGAAGGGATTCTCATCCTAAAGAACGAAGGCGTATCTGTCGCTGTTCAGCCCTATAATTTCCCCTATGCTCCGCATCAATCTTTTGGTGATTTTCTACTTCGGGCCGATTCTATATCCTACACCAATACCCAGTGGCACGTAGTTCCCACCACAACCTCCATTTCTGGACCTGTTCCGTTTAAAAAGCTTGATAAAAACCCACCTAATGGTCTTTTTGGGGATGAAAACGGCACAAACTATGTCCAATTTTCCCATTCACTCTATTCCTACCTCCACCTGCTCGCTCCACGACTGCAAGTACAATGGAATTCAGATGCACCATACCTGCTTCCTGTAAGACATACTGTGCTCCCGCCACAATTGGGGGATTCAATCCTCCAGCTTTTGCCTGCCCAATTCCCAGATTCAGGAACGGTGTTCTTCAATGAAGTTCATGCCACTCCGGACCAATTAGAAGAGTTCATAGAATTGGCTTCTACCAGCGATCGACCTGTTCGACTTGATCCACTACGCCTTCTAAAAACGAGTGCCTCTGGAACTTCAGCGCACCTGTTTTATACTTCCCCACCTGAGTTCTGTGCGCTACAACGAGACCTCTTTCCGTTGCTCGCTCCACACCAAGTTCGTGCCTTTTCAAGCCCTACAACCTTACCCAACGACACGACCACACTGCTCTTACAAGGCATTGGCGCGCGAATCTTTGACGAAATCACTTATTGGTCTTGGGATGCTCCGCTGGAACACCGAAGTTGGGAACGAATCACCGTGCAAAGCCCTGGCCGCATTCCCTCGAACTGGGCACCACACCATGCACGCTGGTGCTGCCCATCTGAAGCTTCGCCCGACGCACCCAACAGTTGCACTTCCATCACACCAACACATGATTTAAACGCCCACCTCAGCAGAACCCACCTGAGCTTCGACCCCAACTACTACCTTCCTTCGACCAACCTTTCGGTATCCCTCGCGGCCGGAGACCTCCTTGCTCTTCGGCTTTTAGATCGCGCCGGCCGCCCCATCACTTCATGGCATTCTTTTGAGGGAATAGCCGGGGAAAACCCCATCAGTATAGGTCCGTACCTATGGAACGAAAGCCACTTAAGCACAGGAATTTACACGGTTCAAATCCGGCTTAAAAATTCTTCATCGCAACGCACAAAAAATCTACCGTTATCAATCTACAATCCGTAATTTTCGCCCAATAACTACCCAAATGGATAAAGAAGCCAAAATCGTAGCGTTTGATCCGAACGAACCGGCATTAAACACCCACTTATTCGGTCTGCCCTTCGACGCAGACGAATGCGACGTACATGTTTTTCCAGCGCCCTGGGAGGTGACTGTGAGTTATGGTGCAGGAACTGCTGAGGGACCTGCAGAAATTGAGGTAGCCTCCGCGCAGGTGGATCTGTTCGACGAACAGTTTCCAAACGGATGGCAGCGTGGCATCTGGATGCATCCCATCGACGAAGCATGGGCAGAAACCAGTATTCATCTACGTGAAAAAGCCTCGCAGTATTTGACCGCATACGAACAAGACGATGTTAGTGACCTCGAATTGAGATTGTTGGATGAAATCAACGATAAATGTGGACATTTTCACCGATGGGTAGAAAAAAGTATAAGCCAATTGTTGGCAAAAGACCACCGCGTTATCCTTTTGGGCGGCGATCACAGTACTTCCTTAGGCTCTTTGCGTGCGCACAAAGCGAAGTACGGCAGCTTCGGTATTCTGCAGATTGATGCGCATGCGGATCTACGGAATGCTTATGAAGGCTTTACCTATTCACACGCGAGCATCATGTACAACGCCTTGTCGGAGCGTTTAGCGGACCAATTATGTATTGTAGGTCTACGCGATTACTGCCACCAAGAAGCAGCAATGATTGAAGAAGACCAACGCATTTCTGTTCATACGGACCGCGCAATGAACGAACAACTTTATAACGGAAGTAACTGGGCAGAGGTCACCTCAAAAATTGTTGCGGATTTACCTCAACACATTTATTTGAGCGTAGATATTGATGGCCTCGATCCTGCACTTTGTCCGGGAACAGGTACGCCCGTTCCAGGCGGTTTATCTATGGGCCAATTCCTCCACCTTATTGATGCCGTTGTTACTTCAGGCCGTAAGATTATTGGCGCTGATTTAGTAGAGGTCGTTCCCGGGGAAAACCAATGGGACGCCAATGTAGGTGCCCGTGTTTTATATGCCTTATCCCATCGCCTTTCTTGACCACATATTCGGCTAAAACCACGTACCTTTGCTGAAATTATTTTAAGCACGTTGCTATGAAATTCGGTGTCATCACCTTCCCAGGGTCAAACTGTGACCAAGACATGATCTATGTACTCGGAACCATTATGGGGTACGAAACCGTCAACTTGTGGCACAAAGACACCGACCTTCAAGGTGTAGATTGTGTCGTCTTACCTGGTGGTTTCTCTTATGGAGATTACCTCCGTTCAGGTGCCATTGCAAAGATGAGTCCCATCATGGGCAGCGTCATTGAATTTGCGAACAACGGCGGTTACGTTTTGGGCGTATGCAACGGCTTTCAAATCCTTACAGAAAGTGGATTATTACCTGGAGCGCTTCGCCACAACGACAGCCACAAGTTCATTTGTAAAAATGTATACATCAAACCGGTTTCTAAATCTGCCGGTATTAGCGCTGATCTAGATCATGCTCGCGGTTATAAAATCCCTATCGCACACGGTGAAGGAAATTACTACTGTTCAGCGGAGACGTTGGCAGCATTAAAGGCAAACGATCAAATTCTTTTCCAATACAGCACTGCTGAAGGTGAAGTTGGGCCAGCGGTTAATCCAAACGGCGCACTAGAGAACATTGCGGGCGTTTCTAACGCAGCTAAAAACGTTTTTGGCATGATGCCTCATCCAGAACGTGCAGCGGACGTAGATCTTAAGAATGAAGATGGATTGGAATTATTCAAAAGCATGATTGCACATATGGTTATAGCGTAATTGCTCTGCCATACTGAGATAAAAAAAGCCCCGAAGCAAATGCTTCGGGGCTTTTCATTTTAAAAGAGTTTGCGCTTACTGAAGGACTATGGCTTCGTTTTCAATGCCAGTATCTGTAATGATTTGCAGAACATACGCTCCGCGAGCCCAATCTTGCACATCTAACTGCGCCTCACCACTTACTCTGCCAGAGTAAACCAATCTTCCTGAAGCATCCAACAAGCGTATATTTGCAGCTCCTTCAACACGAAGGGTTACTATTTTTTGTGCTGGGTTTGGATACACGCTCCACCCTGTAGTTAAGGCTTCATCTAAGCCAATATTTACAACGCTGTACGCATCTGAAACATTAGAACAGAGGATGTTTGACAAAATGCGAACGTAGTAGTCGCCATTCGACTGCGGCAAGAAAGTCGCACCAGTTGCACCACTGATAGGATTCATACTGGCATCCAACCACTCATAAGTGAAGGTACCGGCAGGCGTAGCAGCCTCCAGCTCACCCGTGGTGTTCTGAGAAACCGTAGGTTTACCTGGTGCGGGTTGTACACTGATAGCACGTTGTTTTGTGTTTGAACAGCCCGTAGTTGCATCAGTATAGGTATAGTATACCCAGTGAGAACCCACTCCTGCGGCTGCCGGATAGATACTATCGTTAACGATACTCGAACCACTGTATACGCCACCCAGAGGTTGGCCTCCAGAAAGAAGTTGAGGCCCATCCAATTCACAAACGTAACCCTGCGAACCTAGCGAAACGGCTGGAAGACTGTTCACCGTCAAAGTTATTGAGTCTGCGACAAGTGGATTAGCAACACAATCGTCTGAACTTGCCATTTCTACTTTCAGAACATCATTGTTTGCAAAAATTCCTCCGTACGTGAATGTATTACTTGCGACTACTGTACCATTCAGTATCCAATTAATGGTAGGACTTAATCCTCCATTAGTAGGCGTAGCTGTAAAGGTTGCGCTATCACCGTTACACAAGACCGATGAACCTGTTGTTGAGAGCGAAATATTCGCTGAAGGTGCACTAATGATGGTCACGTAATTAGCAAGCATTACGGAATCTATTCCAGCGGCATTAGCGACCACCAATTTGACATCATAAGTCCCTGGCGTAGCATAGGTAACCGATGGATTAGCCGATGTACTCGTGCTCGGGGTACCGCCTTGGAATGACCACAATCGTGATGCAGCAGCCGGGGCTGTGTAATCATAAAATTGCAACGTCTTTCCTGTACAACCTGCAGTATCACCAGTAAAAGCTGCCACTGGAGGGAATTGAGCTTGACCAGAGATATTAATATTATCTAGATAAATATTGTTGCCATAGCCATTTACCGCAACGAATTTAATACGTACCCCAGCGCTGCCACTGTACGCATCCAAATCAATGGTTGGACAGCTGACAGAAGATGCGCCGTGACACCAATAGGTTGAATCCGATGGTACAAAAGCAGAGGTTACTGCCCCCGCCGTTGTAAAACTGGCATCGGAGCCGTCATAAGCCGCAACTAAATCCCAAGTGGATCCACAGTCGTCACTTACGTATACTTTCAAACTGTCTTTATATCCGCTGGAATAATAGGCCGAAGCATATTCAAATTCAAGGTTAATTAAGGTGTCGTTTGAGAAGTCCAGTGCTGGGCTGATTAGTTCATCCTCAGCACCAGTGGTGCTGTATGAATAATGGTTTATCGTCATCGCTGTACTGCCCGGACTTGTTCCGTTTACGGTTGCTGAAGCCCAAGTTATACCTGCGTCAGGATTAGCGACCTCCCAACCGGCGAGTCCCGATTCAAAATCTTCTGTAAATGGTAATGGTGCACCGCCGACACCTAAAATCTGGAATGCCGTAGTATCATCTGTGCCATAGGTATTGCTTACCGTCAATGTTACCGTATATGCGCCGGTCGCGGTGAACGCCACTTTCGGAAATTGAGAACTGTCATTAGTCCCGCCCACAAAGTTGTAAGTCGCAGGTGTGATCTGCCAATTCCATGCGGTAGGCAGCCCACTCGAAAGGTCTGTTAAGGAAATGGTATCTCCCAGAGAACAGGTTGCAACGGGATCCGCTGAAAAGGACGCTACAGGTGCATTTGTGAATCCGCTCATTAACGGACTCTGCCATACGCCGCGCCCAAAGGTACCGATGCGAATAAGGGCATCGTCTTCATAGACTTCAATGTCTGAAATGATAACATTAGGTAGGTCTTTATTAAAGCTGATCCACGACGGGAAGTTGGAGCTGGTATAGTACATCCCGATATCTGTTCCAACGTAAATTCCATCACTGGCACCGCCTTCAAAAGCCACTGCTGTGGCGGGGACGTTAGGTAATCCTGAACTCCGATTAGACCATGTTGAACCCGCGTTAAAGGATTCCATTACCTTTCTGTTTCCGGCATACCCGCTAATAGAAATAATAATGTGCTCCTCATCGTTTGGATCAATGGCTACACCCGAAATATTATTTGGGGAAGGACTCATTGAACCCGAAGGCGTAATACTCGACCAGCTACTTCCTCCGTTTGAGGATACGAAGATGTTACTGTTGATAAGCGCATAAATGTAGTTTGTGTTCGATGGTGCTACCTCAAATTCATCAATGTTGGAATTACCACTAATATTATTTGAAGAAGTCGCTGACCAAGAGCTGCCTGCATTGGTTGATTTCCAAATTTTCTTAAACCCTGCATAAATCGTGTTTGTAGAAACGGGGTCGGTATTAAACGGCGTTACCCAGTTTCCTGATCCAGAAACGGATAACGTATTTATAGAACTAAAAAATCCGCCACCGTTCGTACTCTTGTAGAAATCTCCATAGTAGATGGAAGTGTACATGAGGTTATCATTAACCGCGTCTACTCCATTATCCATACCATCACCACCGGTTACTTCAGACCAATTCACTGTCGTACTGCGTAAGTGCGACCCGTTGTCTTGAGCACCGGCTAAAATGACCGCCGTATCTGACGTGCTTTGACTGATTTTATAGTATTGTGTGATGTTCATACCGTCGTTCAAATCACTCCAAGAACTGCCGCTGTTTGTAGTTTTATAGACACCGCCATCCGTTCCGACGTACAATTCCGAAGTACCCGGCCTAAAATCCGCGTGGTGATGGTCCGCATGCACATATGGGGTTGATCCGGCACCGTACCAGTGTCCCACACAGGTCCAATTTGTTCCACCGTTTGTTGATTTCCATATGTTCACTCCTCCTACGTAAATGGTGTTTTCAGAATTGGGATCACAGGCAATAGTTAAATCATACCAAGCCTGACCGCCAGATCCAGAACCCGTGTTCGACCATCCCATAATATTGGGGCTGGAACTCATCAAACTCCAGTTTGAACCGCCATTTGTTGAGCGGTACAGACCGCCAAACCCATAGTTTGAAGACCCATAAACGAGGTAGACAACGCCTGGAACTGAACTCACGGCGACCTCACAGCGGTAAACACTGTTCGTTGGAAGGCCGTTTGTCATTTGCGTCCATGTATCGCCTGCATCGGCTGAACGATACAGTTTTGGACTTGAGCCACTTGTCGTAGCAAACACAGTATCCCCATGACCCATGCGCATTCCGTAGAAGGATCCGCTTTGTTCTAATGTAAAGTTTTGACCGTAATTCGTACTGCGATAAACTCCTGCATTCGTTGCAGCCATGACTATGTGAGTACTGTCTGGATGTACGACAATACGTGCAATTCTATAGTTCTGTGAGGGGGACCAAGAAAGTGAGGTGCTGTTCCAAGTAACGCCACCATCGGTCGACTTTAGAAGTCCAAAGCTGTAGGTATCCGCAGCATCGCGATCTCCAGTTGCAAGGTACATCGTATCCGGATGGAGCGGATCAATGGCTAGGTCACTTACACCCAGATTGGTCAGTTCGTCAGTAAACGTAGTCCAGCTTTGACCGTCGTCGTAACTGACCCATAAACCACCTGCTGGCGCACCCGCATAAATGGTATCGTGGTGATTAGGGTGAAAGGCTACTCCGTTGATACGGCCAATTCCGCCACCCGAAGGAGCGTTTACCGGTCCCATAACAGACCACTCACCATATTCTATTGTCGAAGATGCCTGTTGTTGCTGAATGGCTTGGTATAAAACCGATGGATGTGGACGAACACCCGTCTCACCAACACGCTCCTCCATCATGTATTCCCAGCGTTTGAATTGCTTCCAGCCGTGCCCTTTTTCATAGGGTTTACCGTCAAATTCTGCATTGAATTTATCTACGACCGTATGGAAATTCACACGATAATCTTGCATGGCTTCAACCCATGTCATTGACGCGATGTCTGACGGCGTTAGGGCTGAGACCTCGCGGTCTTGAGCTGAGACGGATACAAATGCGGCGGTAAAGGCTACTGAAAGTAAAAAGCTGCGTAGCATAATAGGGTTTTAAGGACCCCTAATCTAAACAAAAAGCGCTACTCTATTCTTCCAAATCCGCAGTAGTTACGAGTTTTAACTCATTGAGCTGAACTTGATCGATAGTTGCCGGTGCGTCAATCATTACATCACGACCCGCGTTATTCTTAGGAAATGCAATGAAATCCCTAATGACTTCCGCACCACCTAAGATGGCCACTAATCGGTCAAAACCAAAGGCCAAGCCTCCGTGAGGAGGAGCACCATATTCGAATGCACTCATCAAGAAGCCGAACTGTTTCTCTGCTTCTTCCTTACTAAAGCCAAGAAGGTCAAACATGCGACTTTGAAGGGCACGGTCGTGAATACGGATGGATCCACCCCCAATTTCATTCCCGTTCAAAACCAGGTCATAAGCATTTGCACGAACGTTTCCTGGGTCCGTATCAATTAAGGCAATATCCTCGGGCTTCGGTGAAGTAAAAGGGTGATGCATCGCATGGTAACGCTCTGTTTCATCGTCCCATTCCAGTAACGGAAAATCCATAACCCAAAGAGGTGCGAAAACTTCAGGGTTTCGTAGGCCCATTTCCTCTGCAATGTGAAGACGTAATTCTGAGGTGGCTTTGCGCGTTAGACGCTCTTCTCCTGCAAGAATTAGAATCAAATCACCCGGCTTCGCACCGGTAGCTTTTGCCCACTCCGCTTGCTGTTCTTGCGTATAAAATTTATCGACAGAGCTTTTATAAGTGCCGTCTTCATTGACCTTACTGTAGACCATGCCACGCATGCCTATATCAGGACGCTTCACCCAATCGGTCAATTTATCTATTTGCTTACGTGTCCATTCCGCTCCACCTGGAACCGCAATACCCAACACCGTTTCAGCCTGATCAAAGACCACGAATCCCATGTTTTGAGTGAGACTGTTCAGATTTGCCAATTCCATTCCAAAACGGATATCTGGCTTATCATTACCGTAACGTTCCATGGCCTCTGCATAGGTCATGCGCGGTACACTGTCGATAGCAACTCCCTTCACGTCCTTCAACAAATGGAGTAACAATCCTTCAAACGTATTTAAAATGTCTTCTTGCTCTACGAAGGCCATCTCACAGTCGATCTGTGTGAACTCTGGTTGACGGTCTGCACGTAAATCTTCATCGCGGAAACAACGCGTAATCTGGTAGTATTTATCGTATCCACTTACCATCAAGAGCTGCTTAAACGTCTGCGGACTCTGCGGCAATGCATAGAACTTTCCTTCCTGCATACGCGAAGGCACCACGAAATCACGCGCACCTTCGGGAGTCGATTTTATCAAGAACGGCGTCTCGATATCCATGAAACCTTGGGCGTCCAAATACTTACGTACCTCGATATTTACGCGGTTGCGCAGCGCCAAATTTCTTTGCAATGGACCACGACGCAAATCTAGGTAGCGGTACTTCATACGAAGCTCTTCGCCACCGTCACTTTCCTCTTCAATCGTAAATGGAGGTGTATTCGCAGCATTCAATACCACAAGTTTCGCGCTTTTGATTTCTACATCCCCGGTAGGCATGTTTCCATTCTTGCTGTGGCGCTCAATCACCTCACCTTCAATCTGCACCACCCATTCGCGGCCTAGCTTTCTTGCTTCTTTCAACAAAGTAGCATCCCACTCCTCGTTAAACGCAATTTGTGTAATACCATAGCGGTCACGTAAATCAAGAAAGGTCATGCCGCCCAATTCACGTGAGCGCTGCACCCAGCCGGCTAACGTTACTGTTTGTCCTATGTGTGTTGCGCGTAATTCGCCGCAAGTATGAGATCTGTACATCTTTGGTGGTGTTTGAATAGCAAAAATAGCCAAACTTGTGGGCCAATTCCCTATTTTGCGTAGAAGATGATAGACCTCAACGATCACAATATATATATGCGGGCCGCTTTGGCGGAAGCGAAGGTTGCTGCAGCCGCAGGAGAAGTGCCTGTTGGGGCTGTAATTGTGGCTGCTGGCCGCATCATCGCACGCAGTCACAACCTCACTGAATTACTTACCGATGTAACTGCACACGCTGAAATTCAAGCCATTACTGCTGCGAGCAACTATTTAGGCAATAAATACCTTCAAAAATGCACCCTGTACGTGACCCTTGAACCTTGCCCAATGTGCGCTGGAGCCTTATTTTGGTCACAAATGGGAGCGGTCGTATACGGTGCAAGCGATGAGAAACGTGGCTACCAAAAACACGGTGGTCCTATGCATCCAAAGACTAAAATAACCAGTGGCGTAATGGCAGAGGAATGTGCCCAATTACTCACTGATTTCTTCGCACGCAAACGAAACTAAACTACGCCATGATCCTCAGCACAACGGACATCATTGTTCTCATCGTACTTCTTCTCTCGACCGTTTTAATCGGTCTGTATTTTGGACGAAGTAAAAAGAAGACCTTAAGTGAGTATTTTTTAGGCGGTCGATCCCTTCCTTGGTACATCGCAGGGATTTCTATGGTCGCTACCACCTTTGCTGCAGATACACCACTAGCCGTTACTGAACTCGTAGGTCAATACGGTATTAGCGGAAACTGGCTTTGGTGGAACTTGCTAGCTGGGGGCATGCTGACTACTGTATTTTTTGCCCGTTTATGGCGCCGTTCTGGCCTAACCACTGAAGTCGAATTTATTGAATTTAGGTATTCCGGTCGCCCTGCCGCTTTACTTCGTGGGTTTAAAGCCGTCTATTTAGGCGGTATCATGAACGTGCTCATCATGGGTTGGGTCAATGTCGCCATGATTACCTTGTTAGAAGGATTTTTTGGGATGACCCATGAATCGGCTTTCGTATGGACCGGAGTTGCCCTAATCATTGTAGTCTTTTATGTCAGTTTTTCGGGACTCAAAGGTGTGGTGTATACCGATGTATTCCAATTCATATTAGCCATGTCCGGTTCGATCGCCTTAGCATATTATGTACTAAAAGCACCGGAAGTTGGCGGGCTAGCTGGCCTTCGCGCAGCGCTTCCTGAGGAAACATTCTCTTTTCTGCCTTCAGTAGGTGAAGGAGGAACAGGTGGGCGCTATCAAATCTCATTGGCTTCGTTCCTTGCGTTCTTCGGGATGGTGTGGTGGACGTCTTGGTATCCAGGTGCCGAGCCTGGTGGCGGCGGTTACAGTGCCCAGCGTATGCTTTCTACTAAAGACGAAAGAAGTTCCTTTTTAGCCAGTGCACTCTTTCAAATTGGCCACTATGCCGTTCGTCCTTGGCCTTGGATTATCGTAGCACTCAGTGCCATCGCATTGTACGGTGGTCAGCACAATCTCGTGGAACAAACGCCAGATTTTATCAACTACGAATGCCTCACAGGCATCTATGATTGTGAACCGCTTACTGCGGAACAACAAGCTGAATACACTCAATGGGTCGCTACCTGGGAGCCCGTGTATGGAGACCGACTTCCAGAAGCCTTGAAATATCAGCAAGATTATCGGTTCGGGTATATATTCATCATGCGAGATTACCTTCCTAAAGGAATTCTAGGCATGCTGCTTGCCTCTTTCTTTGCTGCCTATATGTCTACCATGTCTACCCAATTAAACTGGGGAGCATCGTACCTCATTAATGATTTTTATTTGCGCTTTCTTAGGCCTAATGCCCCGCGCCGCTTGAGTCTACGCGTTTCTAGAGTAACCACACTCTTTCTGGCGGCGGCAGGACTACTCATTACCGCTCAGATGAACAGCATTGCCGGCGTTTGGCAATTCATCATGGAATGTGGAGCCGGATTAGGACTAGTATTGATCCTACGTTGGTACTGGTGGCGCATTAACGCATGGGCAGAAATTACCGCTACCGTCGCTCCATTTATTGCTTACGCAATTGCCCATTACGGTTTAGCGTGGGCGTTCCCAAACAGCTTTTTCTTTACCGTTGGATTTACCACCGTTGCTTGGTTAGTAGCGATGTATATGACTGCGCCAGAATCAAGCAGTATACTGGTGGATTTTTACGCTAAAGTTCGACCTGGCGGGGCCTGGAAGCCAGTAGCTTGGAAAGTTGCAGATGATCCAGAGGTTAAAGACGGGCCTTCGACACCGCTACTAGTACTGTACTGGCTCGGGGGTATTGCAGCAGTCTATGGAGCTTTATTCTTAGTAGGAGCCGTACTCTTTAAATGGTAATTCCTCTTCTTTAGCCGAAATGGAATCAAAAAAAATCCCCCGGACGCATGGCGTCCGGGGGATTTGTATTTCGCATAAAATCGCGGCTTAGAGCGTACGCTTCACCTCTGTGAATCCAAAGGCTTCTACGATATCTCCTACTTTGATATCATTGAATTTTTCAATGTTAAGACCACATTCAAAGCCTTGACGAACTTCCTTTGCATCGTCCTTAAAGCGCTTGAGTGAACCAAGTTTCCCAGTGTACACCACCACGCCATCGCGAATGATACGCACGTCATTATTGCGCTCAATCACCCCGTCAGTAACCATACATCCTGCGATGGTTCCAACTTTGGATATCTTGAATGTTTCACGAATCTCAGCCGTACCCTTAATCTCTTCTTTGACCTCAGCAGAAAGCATGCCTTCCATGGCATCGCGCACTTCATTGATCGCATCATAAATAATGGAGTACATGCGGATTTCCACTTCCTCTTTCTCCGCAAGCTTACGCGCTTGAGCAGATGGTCGAACTTGGAAACCAACGACAATGGCTTGAGAGGCCGTAGCCAACAATACATCACTTTCGGAAATCTGACCCACACCCTTATGTATGATGTTCACCTGAATTTCCTCAGTGGTTAATTTTTGTAACGAATCAGAAAGTGCTTCTACAGAACCGTCCACATCACCCTTAAGAATAATGTTGAGCTCTTGGAAGTCTCCAACCTTCAAGCGGCGTCCAATTTCTTCGAGCGTCATTTGTTTCTGCGAACGAACACTTTGCTCGCGCTGAAGCTGTAAACGTTTCTGAGCAATTTGCTTTGCTTCTCTTTCATCATCCATGATGATGAAACGATCACCAGAGGTTGGCGCACCGTCCAAACCTAATAGGTTCACTGGGGTAGAAGGGCCCGCTACTTTGATGCGATTGCCACGTTCATCGAGCATAGCTTTAACCTTACCGCTGTGTTGACCAGCGAGTACGTAATCACCCACCTTCATGGTTCCGGATTGAATCAACGCAGTACACATGTATCCACGACCTTTATCCAACGAAGCTTCCACGATAGTACCACTTGCGTTTTTGTTTGGATTGGCTTTCAAATCAAGCATCTCTGCCTCCAAGATGACCTTATCCAACAACTCCTCTATGTTCAACCCTGTTTTTGCCGAAATTTCTTGGCACTGTACGCTGCCTCCCCAATCCTCAACAAGGACGTTTTCTTGCGCCAATTGTTCTTTGATTTTATTCGGGTTAGCAACCTCACGGTCTACTTTGTTAATTGCAATAACAATCGGAACACCGGCTGCTTGAGCATGCGAAATGGCTTCTTTAGTTTGTGGCATTACTGCATCATCTGCAGCAACAACAATAATCGCAATATCCGTCACTTGAGCACCCCGAGCACGCATGGCGGTAAAGGCCTCGTGACCTGGCGTATCTAAGAACGTAATGGTCTGTCCGGTATGTACTTTAACGCTGTATGCGCCAATGTGCTGGGTAATCCCCCCGGCTTCTCCGGCGATCACGTTTGCCTTTCGAACGTAATCCAATAATGAAGTCTTACCGTGATCGACGTGTCCCATAACAGTAACAATCGGGGAACGCGGCTTTAGATCCTCTTCTTTATCTTCTTCTTCAAGGAACGATTCTGTAACCTCTTCATCGACGAAATTGACGCTGAAGCCAAATTCCTCTGCCACCATCTCGAGCATCTCTGCATCCAAACGCTGGTTCATGGTTACCATCACACCCACACCCATCAACGAACCAATGACTTCATTCACCGATACATCCATCATGTTCGCCAGCTCAGTAACCGTAACGAATTCCGTTACCTGCAATACTTTGCTGTCTTCCGCTGCCTGAATATCCGCAAGTTCTTCTCGCTCACGACGTTCTGCACGCTTATCACGACGGATTTTGGCGCCTTTATTTTTCTTTCCAGACGTTAACTTCTCAAGGGTTTCCTTGATTTGTTTCTGGATTTGTTCGTCTGTTAATTCTTGTTTCGCAACGACGGGCTGTTTACGACCGCGTCCTGCGCCTGGTCCCTTTTTCTGAGGACCTCGAGTATTGTTGCGGTTTTTAGGATCGTTTTGTGCTGGTGTCGCTGCTCCAGGACCTTGCTTTTTGATGCGCGTACGCTTCTTCTTATTGTCCTTTGGCTTTTCAACCGGAAGTACAATTTTTTGTCCCGTAAACTTAGGGCCGTCAATCTTAACGTATTTCGTTTTGATCTCTTGATCCTGAGGCGCCTGAGGTTCTTCTACTTTTACAGGAGCTTTCTCCACGGGCTTCGGTGCATTATGTGCTCCGCTACCAGAAGATTTCTTAGTAGGCGCTACCTTTTTAGGTTGCACTGGGGCTTCTTTCTTCTTTGGCTTTTGAGCCTCCAAATCAATTTTACCCATCACCTTAATCCCTCCAGTATCAGTAGAGCTTTCTTTCGGTGCTTCAACTTCGATTTTCTTAGGTGCCTCAACTGCTGCTGCTTCAACAGTTGGCGCTGCTGCAGGAACCTCTTCTGGGGCAGGCACTGACTTTTCAGGAGCGGCTTCTTTAGGAGCCTCAACGACAGGTGCCTCTTCGACGGGCGTGGGCGCAGGTGCTGCTTCCTCAACAGGTGCCGCAACCGTATCCTTAGTCCCTCTAAGAATTTCTTTTTCCTCTTTTACTTGCTGACTTACCTCTTCAGAACGCTTTTTACGCGCGAGGTCATCGGCAAATGCCGTCATTAAAACCTCGTACTGATCGTTCGTGATTTTATGGTTCCGGTTGTTTGGAATTTCATGGCCATGTTTAGCCAATTCCTCCACCGCACGGTCTAAGGAAATGTTAAGCTCTTTTGTCGCTTTACTTAATCTGACGCTACTCATAGAGTGTCTTTAGGTGTTTTCTTATTCTTCGTCTTCGAATTCTTTCTGAAGTACGTTTAGGATGTGCTCTGCAGTCTCAACTTCCAAATCCGCACGTGAAACCAATTCCTCTTTGGTCAATTTCAACACGCTCTTCGCAGTATCACATCCAATCTTTTTCAATTCTGCGATAACCCATGCTTCAATCTCATCAGAGAATTGATCCAATTCGATATCGTCTTCAATCTCAATATCATCGCGGTAAACATCAATCTCCATGCTGACCAGTTTACTGGCAAGACGAATATTTGTACCTCCACGACCAATGGCTAAACTCACCTGATCCGGCGCTAAAAAAGCCTCAACGCGACCCGCTTCCTCATCAATATTGAGACTGGTCACTTTTGCAGGGCTTAATGCACGCTGAATGTACAATTGCAAGTTTGTAGTATAGTTGATTACATCAATGTTCTCGTTACGCAATTCACGAACGATTGAATGAATTCTTGAGCCCTTCATACCCACACAGGCACCAACAGGGTCAATTCTATCATCGTAGGATTCTACTGCAACTTTCGCTTTTTCGCCTGGAATACGTACCACGCCTTTGATCGTGATCAAACCGTCGTATACCTCAGGAATTTCCTGCTCAAACAATTTCGCTAAGAAACGCTCATCTGTACGTGACATGATCACCACAGGCTTCGTTCCACGGAAGACAACCTCTTTAACAACGGCGCGGATTGGATCTCCTTTACGGAAAAATTCACGCTCACCTATCATTTGATCTTTAGGTAGAATCAACTCATTTCCTTCGTCATCATAAACAATGACTTCACGGTGACGCACGTGGTGCACTTCACCTGTGATGATTTCACCCTCTAAATCTTTGTAACGCTTAAACAATTCCGAGCTATCATGCTCTTGAATACGACTTACTAAGTTTTGACGGAATGCCAAGATGAATCGGCGTCCTAAATCGATCAATTTAACCTCTTCAGAAACCTCTTCTCCTACTTCGTAATCCGGCTCAATTTTCAACGCTGCACTAAGTTCGATCTCCATGTTATCGTCCTCAACTGCTCCGTCTTCAACTACCGTACGGTTACGCCAAATTTCCAAATCACCCTTATCCGGGTTAACAATCACATCAAAGTTTTCATCGTCTTCGTACTTCTTACGCAACTGGTTGCGAAAGGCCTCTTCGATGAATGCCATGAGCGTAATTCTGTCGATATTTTTCTCCTCCTTAAACGCGAGGAAGCTTTCAATAATCGCCTGATTTTCCATTGTTTATATCTGAATAATCCTATTTAAACTTAATTGCCACTTTTGCTTCGGTAAGCGCCGTGAATTCAATTTTTAATTCCTTGTTGGGGTCACTCTTTTTTTTCTGAGGCACACTGAGCACAATGTACTCATCTGCTACTTCAATGAGTTGACCTTCGTCTTCTCTATCGTCGTATTTCACCTTTAAGAAGCGACCTTCGTTCTTTTTGTACTGGCGCCAAATCTTTAAAGGGCGATTCAAATCTGGGCTACTCACCGTCAAATTGAAATCTTCTTCATCACGGTCCAGCAACGTTTCCATCTTGCGGTTGATCATTTTAATCTGCTCAATCGTAAGGCCCGAATCGGCATCAACATAGGCAACAATCACATTGTTTGGCTTGATTTCAAGTTCGACCAAAAAAGCGTTGTTTTCCTCCACCGCCTCTGTCAATGCTGCTGCTACTTTGTCGTGTTCCATAAATTACCGCCAATAAAAGAGGGGACTCGAGGTCCCCCTTTTGTACGTCAAAAAGTTTCGACAAATATAGGCATTTATTTTATTGACAGCGCATTGTGAATAACCACAAGCCTAAATACTTACGTTTTTTTGTTTTTAAGCGATTAATACGCTCTCAACCAATGCACATTAAGCATTTTCACTACCTTAGAAGTTCGCTTACATGTTAATATATGAACAAAACCATTAATATTCTTGTGGTAGATGATCATCCTATCGTGCGAGGAGGGATCAAAACCATGCTAGAAATGGGCAAGTTTGAATCGTATTCGTTCCAAGTTCAGGAAGCGGGAACCATTCTTGATGCCTTAAAATTGGTCGATCAACAAACCTTTAGTCTCATCATCACAGATTCGCAACTGGGTAAACATTCCGGCGCAGAGCTCACCAAATCTCTGTTGCGTCTTGCCCCTGAACAATCTGTCTTAGGCTTCTCCGAATCCGACGATATGAACGTCGTGGAACACATGCTCAAAGCTGGAGCCAAAGGTTTTATTAAAAAGAGTGTTGATACCGGTGAGCTGATCAAAGCCATCACTGCCATTCTTAACGGCCGACTGTACTACGCCCTGGATATTGCCAATTCGCTTATCGAGCGTCGAATCTTAGGAAAGACCTTTGCTGAATTTCATAGTAACAATCCCGCCGTTGCTCGATTGAGCAAGCGAGAAATTGAAATTCTCAAATACATCGCGGATCAATTAACCAATGAAGAGATTGCACAAAAACTGTTCTTATCAAAACGCACCATCGACAATCACCGACAAAACATCTTGAATAAATTGGGAATGAACAACACCGCAGGTCTAGTGCGCTTTGCAGTAGAAAACGGCTTACTTCACTAAACATCTCAACAAGCACTTTTAAAAAAAGCGCGCCCGCTGGGCGCGCTTTTTTTTTATGGGAGGGGGAAGGGCTAAAAAAAATCCCCCGGGCGCGGAGCGCCCGGGGGATAAGTGAGTTAAGAGGGATGGTGTAGTTTATTCAACCACCACCTTAAGTGTTTTTGATGCGCCGCGAGCATCAGTGATGTTTACGTAATACATGCCGCTCACCATATTGTCGCGCTCCAAAGTGATATCACCTTGAATATTATCGAAACCAGCAACCACACGGCCAGTGATATCGAATACGCGAACCGCATAACGTCCTGCATTACCTAAAGAAATGGTTGCGCTTTCGTTCATCGGGTTAGGACGGATGCTTACACCCGATAGTGCATCTTCTTCAACAGAGATGAATGAACATGCACCAAAAATATGTTGAACGGTATCCATACCACCTGTTCTTGTGAACGAACGGTTGTAACCGCCGACACCGTTATCAACACCACAATCCATAGGAATCGGCTCGTGATTGGATGTATTGCTAGGATCACCATTTGAGAAACGGTATTCCATAGTACCTGGACAGTAGTTCGCTTCCGTAGCAATGTACTGACCCGCAACAGAATGAGGAACCATAGGAACGGCATTGGCATCCCACTGTGTGAAGGCACCCATTAAATAAATGGTATCTGCAGGAGTAAATGCTGCTTGGGTAAAGTCAACGATGAATGTAACGTCAGCTGTAGCTGGAACGGCTGCACAAGGACCGTAGGTATCGTTACCAAAACAACGCGTTGCAACTGTAGAATCAGAGCTTACAGTAACTATTTTGTTACCACCGCCTTCCCAGTTGGTATTGCCATTTTCGTGGAAACGTGCCTTAAACTGGAAATCGCCTGAATCTACATCTGTGTAGGAAATTGAATAAACACCGTCACCGTCTGGATCCGTCATCAATTCTCCTCCCCAGCCATTTATTGGCCCGGCAAGTGTAACAGAATCTACAGTACCACATGCTGCAATCGAACTTACATCAACATTTATCGTGATGTCATAAGTAGATACAACCATACAAGGTCCACACATCGTATAACATACTTCATACATGCCGCTAACCGTATCCGTATAGAAGCGATTATCGCCTTGATTGATACCCGCTGTAGATGCTTGACATGTGGAAGGTACAGACTCAACATCACTCCATGTGTTGCCGTTTAGGAACTTAAAATACACAGAGTCTGTTTTCGCTGCATACGCAATGTAACGGTGAACACCGTCAAAATTAACCATCTGCGATTTTGCTGGATCCCAACCTTGGAAGTTACCGGCAACATGCGCAGAATCTGAACTTAGTGTTTGTAAGGAATAATCTACTTTAAATTGAATCGCTTTCTGTCCAGCAGGTGCTGCACCAGCGAACATCACCGCAGGGAGTGTTGTATCTGAAGAGATTACCGCCCAACGGTTACCGTTACCGTTTGTTCCAACGTTTACTGCAGAAGGAACACTTTCGTCGTCTCCCCAAGCGTTACCGTTAAGGAATTTATATTCCAATTGACCTCCAGAAACGCTTACAGTTACGGCGTAAATAGAGGATGTTCCGACTTGAGTCAAGGAAGTCGTAGATGGTGACCAGTTCTGGAAAGAACCTGCCACGTGTACACCGTTTGAATTCACAGATGCAGATCCTAGATCTACCTGGAACGTAACGCTGTGCGTTTGAGCAAAAGCGGCAACACTGAAAATGAGCGCAGATGCAAGAGCGTAGAGTTTTTTCATGTAACGAGAGTTTGATTAGTAAAATGTACTTTGTACCTCTCAAAGTTAAGCCAAACAAATGCAGGTGTTAAGCGGATTTTAGCTGATTTTTAACCATATTATTGCATATTACTGCATCAAATGAAGAAATCCGCTCTTACCACCGTTTTCCTCACCGCATTACTGGTTGCCAATTTCTCGCTTAAAGGGCAAACGGTGCATCGCATGGACCCGCCTAATTGGTGGGTAAATCACCCCTTAGATACGGTGGAAATTTTGCTGCAGGGCGAGGGGCTATTTAAGTGGGCGGCTCAGGTTGATAAACCGGTGGGCAAGGTGCTCCAAACCACACATTACGGCGACCGTTATGCGTTGGTGAAGCTGTGGATACGATCGGGTTTTAGCAGCGAGGGCTTTAACATTACCCTTGGAGCCAAAGACTTCTTCTTCCCGCTCCTTGAGCGCAGCGGCCACCAGCCGCAGGGATTGAGCGATCAGGATTTGGTGTACTTGATTACCCCTGATAGGTTCCACAACGGCGACCCGTTGAACGATGATGTACCGGGCATGCGCGAGCGCGGGGTGGACCGTTCAGCGCCCTATGCCCGTCATGGCGGAGACTTGCAGGGCATTCAGATGGGGCTCGATTATATGGAGCACTTGGGGGCTACGGCGCTTTGGATCAATCCCGTGTTGGAAAACGACATGGCGCGCGACAGCTACCACGGATATGCCATCACGGACCATTACAAAATAGACCCAAGGTTTGGAGGAAACGAAGCGCTAAAAAAATTGGCCACGGCTCTTCATGAAAGGGACATGAAACACATCATGGATATCGTGTACAATCATTGGGGTATTGAACACTATTTACACCGCAATTTGCCAGATTCCGGCATGGTGCATTTCAATCTGGACGGCAGCATTCCCTATTCAAATTTTAGATTCTCCGCTTTGGCCGATCCGCATGCGCTGGCGCAGGATAAGCAGGCCTTTGAGCACGGTTGGTTTGCAGGTGCAATGCCGGACCTTGACCAACGCCATCCACTCACTGCTTCCTACCTCAATTACTCCACCCTTTGGTATATAGAAATGTTTGAAGTCGACGCGCTTCGCTGTGATACCTATGCCTTTTCTGACCCCCTATTCTTGCGCCGGATGAATCAACGTCTTAAGCGCCTATACCCGAACATTTTCATCTTTGGAGAGACTTGGTCCTACAGCGAAGCCTCCCAAGCCTACTTTGCGCCAAACAAGATGTACGAGGGCCATTTTTCCCTTAATGATGCGGTAACGGACTTTACCCTGTGGCGTGCCATTCACAAGATGTACAGTGCGGTGGAGCATGAGCAATTTGGTTGGAATACCGGCGCAGGGGAGTTGTATTACCGATTGGTGAGCGACTATTTATATGAGCATCCTGAAGACCTGATCATCTTTTTAGACAACCACGACGACGGCAGATTCTTGGGCCAATTTGGCCAAGACACCACCAAACTCAAAAGCGCACTGACCCTTTTGTACGCGATGCGAGGGATTCCGGTATTGTACTACGGAACGGAATTGGGCCTCAGCGGACATATAAATCATGGCGCTATTCGGGAGGATATGCCTGGATTCGAGGGAGAGTTCCCTGATTTTGATAAAATAGGGGGAGATTTATTAGATTTGTGTCAAGAATTGGGCGCTTCGCGACAGATTCGTGGTAAAACTCAGGTTCAGCAACAAATTCCTAGAGACGGTTGGTACGCGCTGTGGATTACCTCAGAACAAGGGACTTGGCGATTGGTCGTCAATGCTTCGGATGAGCAGCGAACCTACATAAACAGGTTTGAACAGGAAGAAGACGTGTATGAGCCATGGGAAGCACAAATGATAGAATTGAAAAAATTGTAGCGTGAAAGCCACCATTGAAAATATCCGCATTGCCGAACAAGACCGTAGCTATAACAGCTACGTCTTGGCACAAAAGGCTGGGCAAAATTTTCCTTCCATTTTTAACGATTATTGGCACTACCACCCGGAAATCGAAATCACCTATATCGTTAAAGGCAAAGGCCTTGCCTTCATTGGTAATAAAACGATCGAATTTGAACCGGGCCAAGCGTTCCTCCTTGGCCCCTATCTACCGCACAATTTCGTCAGCACAGAAGAGGAAGATCTGCAGATGGAAAAGGAATGCTGGGGTCTCCAATTCACCCAGGAATGGCTTAACAGCTTTAAAGAAAGTGCCTCCC
>JAHEKP010000021.1 GCA_024638285.1 Cryomorphaceae bacterium | reverse complement strand
CTCTAACTTAAAGAATCGGCGTGCCCACCACATAAAGGCATAAATCAATACGGTATCGAATGCGGCTGCAGTGGCTTTAAAGAGCCATCCGTCCCAGATGTAATCTGCCATTGTTGCGTAGGGCAGGGTACCAACGAACAATACAAATACCACCAGTGTCGTATCAACTAATTGGCTCGCGAGTGTAGAAAAGTTATTGCGCACCCACAGCATCTTACCTCCGGTGATTTTTTTCCAGAAGTGAAACAATCGAACGTCGATCAGCTGTGCTGCGAGGTAGGCAAACATCGAAGCTGCAATGACGCGCCAAGCATTTTGAAAAACATTGTTGTAGGTTTCGTCAGAAATGGGTGAAGTCGCGATGGCAGGGAATTGGGCACCCAGCCACAAGACAAATAACACAAAAATGCTGGCTACTAGACCGGACAATACCACTTGAGTGGTTCTTTTCTGTCCGTACAGTTCGCTTAGAATATCGGTAATCAAAAAAGTCAATGGATAGGGCAAAACTCCTGCACTGATGGTAAATACCTTGAAGCCAAGATCGATGCTAATGAATTTATTTGCGATCAGATTACACGTAATGAGCGCCGCGATAAAGAGAGCGCCGAGGACGTAATACAACCGTTCCGCTGTTGCTTTTTTCTCTGCGATCATAAGTTCATGAAGATGGGGTTGAGTCGTGCCTGCATACCTGGGTTTTTGGCCAGGAACCACAGTTCTTCGAGGGCTTCATTTTGAAGAAAATCTGGAGTTTTAGCCGCTGCGCTTGCGACGCCAAAGGATTTCAAATATTTTTCAATACCTACTTCTACAGCGGGCAATTCATAGGTTTGATAGGATTCTATGCCGGCTTGCTTTGCAGCGTATTCCAATGCTTCGTTCATTCCGCCTTCGT
Source organism: Cryomorphaceae bacterium (assembly GCA_024638285.1). Lineage (GTDB taxonomy): Bacteria > Bacteroidota > Bacteroidia > Flavobacteriales > Schleiferiaceae > UBA10364. The sequence goes on along the minus strand of JAHEKP010000021.1, from coordinate 17,334 downwards.
AATCTGCAAGGGCATTGTCCACAGCATCTTTACCGGTCCAAACGCGACCGCCACACAAGGGGAGAAGGTCGTCTAGTTCCATGGCGCGGCCACGGGCCACTTTACCGGTAAAATCGCCATAGCCACGATCAATCATGCGCTGAAGGATGGCGTATTGCGCAGAGTCCGGGTGTTTTGCCAGATTAGGGAAGTTTGCCATAGGATGCGTTTGCACTTCCTCCACCGCTAAGCCAAGGGTTTGTGTCATCAATTCTTCCGCGGTGAACAGGCTCATGAATATGCCGATACTTCCGGTAATGGTCGTGCTGTTGGTGAATATGGCATCGGCATTACAGCTGATGTAATAGCCTCCTGAAGCCGCATAGTTACCCTGACTTACGATCACTGGTTTTTCAATGCTTTCGATGGTGTGGTGAATGATATCTGAGGTTAATGCGCTTCCTCCTGGGCTGTTCACCCGCAGTACGATGGCTTTTACTTTATCATTTTTCTCTGCCTTACGAAGTGCTTTGACGATGTTCTCTGTACCGATGGTAGTTTCGTCACCGGAACCGTTTCCTATCGAACCGTTCGCATATACAATGGCGATGCGGTCTTTAGCTCGGGAATTGGGTAATTGCGCAGCATAATCGGACCAATTCAACACTTCATATTTCTCTTTAAAGTGTGCCATCACATCCTCGCGGTAACCCAATGCATCTACCAATCCCGCCTCAAGCGTGGCATCCGCATCCATCCCAATAAAGCGCTCCGCTGCGTCATCTAACACGGCGCGATTCACGCCTTTTTGCTCAAAATTAAGGCCTATAAAGTCCCAAAACTGGGTGATGAGGTGGGTCAATTGGAGTCGGTTTTCATCACTCATTTCACTGGCAATGAACGGCTCAACAGCGCTTTTAAATTTATTTCCAGTGCCCCTCACGACCAGCGGCTCAATGCCAAATTTGTCGAAAAACGTTTTGTAATAAGTACTCGTAGTTCCTATCCCACGCAACTCGAAAATACCACCCGGGTGCAGGATCGTAGAATCTGCCAATGCGCTGAGTGCAGCACCTTTTTGAGTGTAGTATTCGCCGTAGGTATAAATGGGTTTCCCTTGGGCGGCTTTAAATGCATTCAAATGGTCGGTCAATTCCTCCAACAAACCATAACCCGCTGCAAAAGCACCTTGGTCAAGCAAAATACCCTGTATGCGATCATCTTCAGCGGCATAGGCTAAGCCTTTACGAAGTTCGTTGAGTCCCAAAGATTCTGGTACATCCATCCCTAGCAAAGCGGCGTTTAAACCATTAAGTGGATCTTCCGTAGCACGTTCCTCTAAGCTTCCTGAAAGTTTTATTCTTAAAAGCGTGTTGTCTGCTACCTTTGGCACTGGACTTTCGCTCGTTACGCTGGCCACCACGAGCAAGCCGAACAAGAATAATAGAGATGCGATGAGTGCCGTTAGAACGGCGAGGACTGTGCTGAAAAAGGATTTCATGAAGGAGGTTTTAATCTTATTGGGGACGAATTTAGGTGATAAGCGTGAAAACCTTGTCAAAGCGGTACATTGTATTGGTCAATTTGGGGAAATTGTGCGTAAGAGTGCGTTGTACGAGAGCCCAGCTTGGGGTTACGAAAGCATCGCTTCCTATCTCAACCAAGTGTTGCTATTGCATACCGAAATTGAACCGGAGATGTTGATGCAGGAATTATTGAAGGTGGAGGAGGAATTGGGCCGTGAACGTCTGAACGAAGGCTATGCGGACCGATTCATTGATATCGATATACTTTCCATCGACGCGATGGTCCAGCAAACGTCCATTTTGGAGCTGCCACATCCGCGCATGCATTTGCGCAGGTTTACGCTTTTACCGCTTCAAGAGGTTCATCCTGAATGGATGCACCCCATTTTAGGCCAGTCGGTAACTGCGCTGCTTGAAGTATGTCCAGATACAGCGGTTCCTACTAAACTCAGCTAGTTAACTTCCGGTGTAAATCGAAGATCGCTAATCCCGCACTGACGCTGACGTTGAGGCTGTGTTTGGTGCCAAACTGTACGATTTCAACCACATCGTCACAAACATCCACAACCTCCTGCGCAACACCAATGACCTCATGTCCTAGGACTAGTGCAGTAGGTGCTTCCGGCGCGTAATCCCTCAGGTCGACACTGTTTTCAGCTTGCTCGAGCGCTGCAATGCGGTACCCTTCTGCTTTTAATTGCTTTAGACAGCTCATTGTATCCTCATGTTGGGTCCACGGCACACTTTCTGTTGCCCCGAGCGCGGTTTTTTCTATTTCTGGATGCCCAGGAATAGGGCTAAGTCCGCAGAGGTGAATGTGGGCTACTCGAAAGCAGTCAGCAGTGCGAAAAAGACTGCCGATGTTATGCATAGAACGGATGTTGTCACTAACTATGACCAGCGGTGTTTTTTCCGCTTTTTTGTAGTCTTCGGGAGATAATCGGCCCAATTCACTGTTTCTAAGTTTTCTCATCGCTCGGAAGCCCTTACATTTGAAGTTCCGACAGATGCGTTGGAACGAGAACACAAAGTAAGGGTAAATGGCCAAAAAACCGGCAAAGAAGCAGACGCCAATGATGCGTCAATACGATGAAATTAAGGCGAAACATCCGGAAGCGATGTTGCTGTTTCGTGTAGGTGACTTCTATGAGACTTTTGGTAGCGATGCGGAAAAGGCATCTAAAACATTGGATATTATTCTTACCAAACGCTCGAACGGTTCAGCTTCGGAAGTGGCGTTGGCGGGTTTCCCGCACCATGCGTTGCAGACCTATTTACCAAAATTGGTGAAAGGCGGCCACCGGGTAGCCATCGTCGACCAGCTTGAAGATCCCAAAACGGTGAAGGGTCTCGTGAAAAGAGGGGTGACAGATATGATTACGCCTGGAATCAACCTGAACAACGACCTGCTCAGCGGTAAAGAGCACAACTACCTCGCAGCACTGTATCCGCCGTCAAAAGGCCAATGGGGATTATCCATCGTAGACATATCTACAGGGACATTTCATTACGCTCAAGGAACGGAACAAGCCATTTTGAATGCGCTAACTACCTATGCGCCTAAAGAAGTGATTCACCCGAAGGATATGCCACGGGAGCTGCGGCTACGATTGAATCGCGATTTCTACTTATTTGGAGTAGATGCTTGGGCTTGGGAAGCAAATTACACGAGCGAACAGCTCACTACTCATTTTAAGACGCAAGGACTGGCAGGATATGGTCTTACGCAAGGAGATGCCGGAGCGGTAGCTGCGGGTGCCATTTTGCACCACCTGAAGCGTTCTGAAATGGCTAACCTTAACCATATAACTACCCTTTCGCGTGTGTCTTTAGAAGACTTCATGTGGTTGGACGGATTTACAGTACAAAACCTTGAACTCTTCTACCCAAGCAGTCCAGGCGGCGTGAGTACACTGAACATTATTGACCAGACCGGTACTCCCATGGGTGGCCGGTTATTGCGGACTTGGATGAGTCTTCCGCTCTTAAACATAAATGAGATCACTGCCCGTCAAGAGGCCGTAAGTCAGCTGCTGGAAATGCCTGAAGTTCGCGAGCAACTGCGCGGGGTATTGAATGGTCTCCCGGATATGGAGCGCTTGTGCAGTCGTGTTTCGACAGGCCGTATTTCACCTAAAGAAATGGCCCGATTACGGCAAGCATTAGATACCGTCGCTGAGGTTTGGGGATTAGTTGAATCAAATGTATTAGACATCCCAGAACAGGCTCCAGCATTAGTACCCGAACTGCGCAATACCTTACGTGAGGCATTGGTTGAAGATCCTGTGGTGATCATAGGGAAAGGCGAAAGTATCCGCAGCAGTTACGATGAGGAATTGACCCGATTACGCGGGTTGTTAAATGATGCAACGAGTACGCTTGAGACTATTCGCGCTCGCGAAGCAGAGGCTGCAGGTATTCCTTCCTTAAAATTGGCTTTTAACAACGTTTTTGGCTATTACCTTGAAGTGCGTAATTCCCATAAGGATAAGGTACCTGAAGAGTGGCACCGCAAGCAAACGCTTGTAAATGCGGAGCGTTACATCACGGATGAATTGAAGAAATTCGAAGTAGAAGTGTTGGGCGCTGAGGAAAAAATTAAGGCCATTGAAACACGGTTGTTTGAGACTTTGGTGACCCAAGTAGCCGCAGAGGTTTCTGATCTTTTGCACAGTGCACGTTGGGTGGCTACACTGGATGTGCTGCTCTGCTTTTCAGAGGTAGCCTTAAAGAACGATTATGTTCGTCCAACCTTTACGCAAACGCAGGAATTGGAACTACTCAAAGGACGACACCCTGTCATTGAGAAGGTCTTGCCGGAAGGTCAGTCGTATATCGCTAATTCGCTTGAGATGAACGCGGAATCGGCAGCCATCGCCATGATAACTGGACCAAATATGAGCGGTAAGAGTGCGCTGTTGCGTCAGACTGCACTGATTCAAATTCTCGCACAAATAGGGGCTTTCGTACCTGCGAAATCTGCCCGTTTGCCCATCATGGACCGATTGTTTGTTCGTGTTGGAGCCTCCGATAACCTCAGCAAAGGGGAAAGTACCTTCATGGTGGAGATGAATGAAACAGCCACCATTTTGAACAACATCAGTCCAAGAAGTTTGGTGATTTTAGATGAAATTGGCCGAGGAACCTCAACCTTTGATGGCGTGAGCATCGCGTGGGGAATTGCGGAATATCTGCACCAGCATCCGGCGCAGCCTTTGGTTCTTTTCGCCACGCACTACCATGAGCTCAACGAAATGGCACATGAGTTCTCTAAAGTTCGAAACTACCACGTCGCTGCTGAGGAGTATGAAGATACCATCGTCTTCACGCGTCAGTTAAAACCGGGGGGCACAGCACACTCCTTCGGTCTTCACGTCGCTAAACTAGCGGGCATTCCTGGGTACGTCTTACACCGGGCATCACAGGTTTTAGGCGGTCTAGAGGCCCGTCGATCTTCTGAAAATCAGCAGGAAGGAGTCGCAGAAAATGGGCAATTAAACTTCTTTACATTGGACCGTCCTGAGCTTGAAGAGGTTGCAGATGAACTCATTGGGTTAAATTTAGATGAACTCAAGCCTATAGAGGCTTTGATGCTTCTGCATACCCTCAAAGAAAAAGTTTCGAAAAAATAGCGGGCACTATTGCAAGTAATAATTACTGCTGTATATTTGCCGTCCCGAACGCGAAAGTAGCTCAGCTGGTAGAGCACGACCTTGCCAAGGTCGGGGTCGCGGGTTCGAATCCCGTCTTTCGCTCTAAGACCCTCCTGTACGGGAGGGTTTTTTGTTGGAGCCCCGGTGGTGGAATTGGTAGACACGCCGGACTTAAAATCCTGTGGACAGTAATGTCCGTGCCGGTTCGATCCCGGCCCGGGGCACATTTAAAACCCATCCGTTCGCGGATGGGTTTTTTTGTTGATTTCTCCGTGAATAACCCGTAACTGCTCTGCGTGGTAAATCCCTCCAGCAAAGCCATCTTTGTTACATGCAGCAATACCACGATCTTGTTAAACGCGTCCTGAAAGAAGGCGTACAGAAAGGAGACCGCACGGGGACGGGAACATTGAGTGTTTTTGGCCACCAAATGCGCTTTGATCTCCAGGAAGGTTTTCCCTTATTAACGACTAAAAAGGTGCACGTGAAGAGCATCTTGCACGAGCTCTTGTGGTTCCTCCAGGGTTCTACAAACATTGAATACCTTACACAAAACAAGGTGCGTATTTGGGACGATTGGCCCTATGCAGCGTATAAAAACAGTTCTGACTTTGGCGGAGAAGATATTCGTGACTTTGCTGAACGTGTAGCAACGGATCGTGCCTTTGCAGCCAAATGGGGTGAGCTAGGTCCCGTGTACGGGTACCAATGGCGTTCCTGGCCAGCACCCAATGGTGGAGCTGTGGACCAGATCCAGCAGGTGATTGATCAGATCAAGAACAATCCCAACAGCCGCCGCATCATCGTGAATGCTTGGAACGTGGGTTTTGTAGATCAGATGGCCTTGCCGCCTTGTCATGCCTTCTTCCAATTTTATGTTGCAGACGGTAAGCTTTCATGCCAATTGTACCAACGCAGCGCAGACATCTTCCTTGGCGTACCCTTCAACATCGCTTCTTACGCTTACCTCGTTCATATGGTGGCACAGGTTTGCGGTTTGGAAGTAGGAGACTTCGTCCATACTTTGGGAGATGCACACATTTACAACAACCACATAGATCAGTTAGAATTGCAGTTGACGCGCGATTTTCGCCCGCTACCTCAATTAAAATTGAACCCTGCGGTGACAAATATTTTTGATTTCACCTACGACGACTTCGAAATCGTCGGTTATGATCCACACCCGCACATTGCGGGTAAAGTTGCAGTGTAATGGTATTGAAAGCTATCGTCGCCTACGGCGAAAATCGCGTTATTGGTAAAGATAACGACCTCATATGGCATTTGCCGGATGACTTGAAACACTTTAAGGGGCATACTGCTGGAAAAACCATCATTATGGGCCGCAAAACTTGGGACAGCTTAGGCGGTCGACCGTTGCCGAAACGCCGCCACATTGTAATTAGTCGACAAGCAGCTTTCAAAGCTGAAGGTTGTGAGTCTGTACAAAGTCTCGAAGCAGCTTTAGCGTTGGTGAAAGATGAAGCGGAAGCATTTATTGTAGGCGGCGCCCAGATTTATGAATTGGCCCTCCCGTACCTGGATATTCTTGAAGTCACCGTAGTTCATGCTACATTAGAAGGTCATGCGTATTTTCCAGATTGGGACAAAAGCCCGTTCGATTGCATTACTTCACAGCACCATCCGGCAGACGAAAATCACCAATATTCCTTTACCTTCGAGACTTGGAAACGAAAGGCGTAGGCCTTTTCAGTAAAAACCACTTGAGCATGAAAAAAGTAGTCTTAGCGTTGCCGTTTATCATAGCGGCTTGTACAGCGCCAGAACAGGCGTCCGTGGAGGACGCCTTCAATGTGAATTATCTAGATACTTCGGTCGCACCGTGTGAGGATTTTTTCCAACACACTGCAGGAGGATGGATCGCTGAAAACCCTATTCCTGAAACGGAAACGCGCTGGGGCCGATTCAATGAGTTGATTGAAACCAACAAACATCGCTTAAAGACCATTCTTGAAGAAGTTAGTGCGGGGACCTATGAAAAAGGTACGGATGAACAACTGATTGGTGACCTCTTTGCGAGTGCTATGGATAGTATTTCGCGTAACGCTGCGGGACTGGTGCCTTTACTGCCGTACCTCGAAGAAGTAGATAACGTGGAGTCAATCGATCAGCTTTTTACATTAATGGGTCAAAATAAATTCAACGGTATTGGTGCACCGCTTTCAATGTACGTGAGCACAGATGCGAAGAATTCCTCAGCGCATGCATTATACGTTGGTCAAAGTGGAATCGGCCTGCCGGACCGTGATTACTATTTAAGGGAAGATAGTGCGAGCCTAGTGCTGCAACAGCAATACCGGGATCACATCGCTAAAGTTTCCGCCCTTGTTGGTGGAAATTGGGATGTAGATGCCATTTATAACCTAGAAAAATCCATTGCACAAGCAATGAAAAGCAGGGTTGAAATGCGCAATTCTGTCGCACGATACAATCCAATGACACTTGAGCAGTGGCAAGCCCTTGCTCCAAACATGCCTATTACGGCTTATTTCAACGCAGTAGGTGTACAGGCAGATACGTTGATTAATTCTTCGCCAGAATTCTTCAGCAGATTCAATGAAGCCTGCGCTAAATCGGGTCTTGAAACATGGAAGCAATACTACCAGTGGCACGTAGCAGATGCTGCAGCCAATCTATTGAACGATGAATTCGAGACACTAAACTTTGAATTTTATAGTAAAACGCTGCGTGGAATTCCGAAAATGAATCCGCGATGGAAGCGTGCACAAGGCGCAGTAGGCTCGTTGGGGGACCAGTTAGGCCATCTTTACGCCGATCGTTATTTCCCTGAAGAAAGTAAAGCACAGGTGGAAGCCATGGTGGAAGACCTTCGCTCAGCGTTCCGTGACCGAATCAATGGTTTAACGTGGATGAGCGATACAACGAAGGAGAAGGCCTTGGCGAAACTGGATGCTTTTACCTACAAAATTGGTTACCCGGATACATGGGAAGATCTTTCTGATCTCGACCTTTCGAGAGCGAGCTATTTTGAAAATAGTAAGGCCCTTTCAAACTACTTTACTGAGGACAATCTGTCGAAACTAGATGAACCCGTAGATAAGGAAGAATGGGGAATGGGTGCACATATCGTAAATGCTTATTACAATCCATTGAACAATGAGGTGGTATTCCCGGCAGGGATCCTCCAACCGCCATTCTTTAGTCCAGACGCAGATGATGCCATCAACTACGGAGCTATCGGAGGTGTGATTGGACATGAGTTTTCTCATGGATTTGACGATCAAGGTGCAAACTATGGTGCCGATGGAAATTTAGAAAACTGGTGGACTGCAGGTGATAAAAAGCGTTTTGATGAACTCACCACGAAATTGGCTGATCAATACGATGCCTATGAGGTATTACCAGGGGTCAACGTGAATGGACGTCTAACCTTAGGGGAAAATATTGCCGATTTAGGCGGTTTGACTTTAGCATACCACGCCTATCTAAAGCACCGCGGCGATAAAGAAGTGGCACCCATAGATGGATTTACGGATAAGCAGCGTATCTTCTTAGGCTGGGCTCAAGTTTGGCAGATGCACGGCCGTGAAGAATATTTGAAGAACCAGGTCGTTACAGACCCACATAGCCCCGGTAAATTCCGCGTGAATGGACCTATGAGCAATATGCCAGAATTTGTTGAAGCCTTTGGAGGGGTTTGTACGAATGGAGGTTTAGCCAAGGCAAAAGAAGATCAAATCATTATTTGGTAAACTGTGATATTAGTTCCGCTGCATTGATTTTCGCAGCTGTACTTTTGGCATCAAATACAACAGAATTATGACAATCAACGAAGCAATCAATCACCCAGAAGCAACACTTGTAGATGTTCGTACTCCTGGCGAAGTAGCGATGGAAGCAGTTCCAGGCGCTGTAAATATTCCTTTAGACGAAGTACCGGCCCGTTGGGAGGAGTTTAAATCAATGCGCCGTCCGTTAGTGATTTTTTGTCGTTCGGGGAACCGTTCCGGTCAAGCGCTCATGTTCTTAGCCTCTAAGGGCATTGAAGATGGCGTGAACGGCGGAGGTGCCTCTGACGTTATGATCCATAAAATGTAATGAACATGAATGCGAAAGCGATTCCTTTAGTATTAATCGCACTTCTTCTTTGGGGAGGTGCAGTGAGTTGTCAGTCAAAGCCAGAGGCTTCGGCTGCAGTTACACAGTCTGAAGGTGTCGTAAATGCTGATGTGAATGTCGCTGCTTTTGCGGCGCTCATCGATACTGCGGAAACTGGAATGCTGCTTGATGTTCGAACAGATAGGGAGTTTGCAATGGGCCACATTCGTGGTGCAGCACAAATTGACTTTTATCGTGATGATTTTAAAGCGGAATTAGCAAAACTGGACCCTGCTGTACCGGTTTACGTGTATTGTCGCAGCGGAAACCGCTCTGGGCAAGCCGCAAAGATGATGAAGTCAATGGGTTTTAAAACAGTGTACAATCTCGAAGGGGGCATAGGTGCCTGGGCACGCAAACAACCTATCGAGAAGTAACAACAGATCACCAATCTATGGCAAGTTTTAAAGAAATAGTAGGCAGCTCTAAGCCCACCTTAATTGATTTTTTTGCAGAATGGTGCGGTCCGTGTAAAATGATGGCGCCCATACTCAAAGAACTCGCTGATGAAATGGGGGATTCTGTCACCATTTTGAAGGTTGATGTGGATAAAAACCAGCAATTGGCTGAAGCTTTACGCATCCAGGGGGTACCCACCTTAACCCTTTTTCAATCGGGAGAAATGATTTGGAGACAAAGCGGCGTTTTACCCGCGTATCAACTTGCTCAAATCATTCGCGATAAGGCTTCCATAGAGGCCTAGTGCGGTCGGCATACCAAATAGCATCCATGTTTGCGGCTGCATTATTGCTGACCTCCTGTGGGTTGAGTTTAGCATTGGAGGAAAAAATTGCAACAGCTCCGGACTACACTTCCTTAGAAGCGTGGGCAAGTCATCCAGAATTTGCAGATTATTCGGACAGTTCGTTGGCATTTCATCGCGCGAACCAATTTGGTGTCCCTGTGTTTTTCGTTTATCCCACCGTTCACTTTCCTAAAAGAGGAGGTAGTTGGAGTGCAGATATTGCAGATCCCGAATATCGAGAAGCAGTAATTACGCCTGTCAAATACCAGGCACCGGCGTTTAACGTTGCCGGGCCAGTTTTTACGCCCTATTACCGCCAAGCGGCCTATCAAGTCTATAACATTGCGCCGAACCCTACAACCGCGCGGGCCTACCGTATGGCTTATGAAGATGTAAAGGCGGCTTTTGATCAATTTTTGATAGAAATTGGACCAGGTACGCCCTTCGTTTTGGCTGGGCACAGTCAGGGAACAGATCACTTGGAACAATTGATTAATAACCATTTAACTAAGACGCAGTTGGACCGATTGGTTGTAGCCTATTTAGTAGGTATGCCAATTGACCAATGCAAAATAGCTATACCTGTTTGCGAAACGGAAACACAAACGGGTTGTTTTTGTTCATGGCGGACCTATGCCGAGGGAGCAGAAATCACCAATAAATTGGACGAAGAATGCATCGGTGTTACCAATCCTATTACTTGGAATACGAGTAGTGTACCGGCTGAGTCGAGTCAAAATTTGGGTGCGTTTATCCGCTACAATAAGCCAATTATTGAGGGCATTACTGATGCGCGAATAGATCATGGAGTCATCTATGCGAAGCGCCCGCATTTTACCGGGAGTTGGTTGATACGAACAAAGAATTACCACAGGGGTGATATCAATCTTTATTTCGCGTCTATTCAGGAGAATGTACGTCGTAGGCTTTTGTTGTATCTGCGGGAACATCCTGAGGTAGCACAATAGGGTACCACGGCACATTAGTTTTGACTACAAAAGCATCTGGATAAAGGGCTTTCCATTCCCCTAAATCTCGCTGCGCACTTCCTATGTCCGGATAAGATCCGACTTGAATTTTAAAGTTTGGCGCGAGGTACACAAGACGCACAGCATCATACTTGCCATTTGCGATAATTTCTCCTTTTAATATGTTCGCGCCAGAACGGTTTCCGCTGAACAGCTGAATCGTGTAACCTTCGAAGAATTCACCTTGTTGCTCTGAAATAAAGTGCAGATAAGCACTGTCTAAATCACGTGCAATATCCAGCGTGTCGCACTGTGTTAAACCCACTGTGGTTGCATTCGATACAAGCGGCATTGCGTTGATAGCCAATAAGATAATAATGAGCTTCCGAAGCATGGTAGTTGGGGTTATATTTTCCAAAAGTACAAGGGCATATACCCTAAAAGTAAAAAAGTGTTTAAACAACCTCTAATTTAGAACGAATTTAAATTGGAATTTCCCGTGAATTACACCCTTTTTATGGCCTCTGCACATTATTTTTGCGCGACACTGAATAGCTATATATAGGCCTCATATGTACACTACCTCAAAATTCAGAAAATTAAGCGCCCTGTTAGCGGTGTTTGTTTTCTTATTCTCTGCCCCAACCTTGCAAGCCTTTGAGGGCGATGCCAAAAACGGGAAGAAGCTCTTTAAATCGAATTGTGCCAGCTGTCATAAGCTTGACAAGAAACTCGTGGGTCCAGCTTTAACTGGAGTAACAGACAAGTATTCTGAAGAGTGGCTAACAAAATGGATTCGTAATAACGCAGAACTACGTGCTTCAGGCGATGAAGATGCTATCGCCATTTTTGAAGAGTACAACGGTTCCGTTATGAGTTCGTTCCCAACATTGAGCGACCAGGACATTTTTGATATTCTTCAGTATACCATTGAAGGTGATGTAAAACCTGCAGGTACAGGAGACTTAGCTGGGGGAACGACTGTAGTCGTTGAATCTAAAGATTACAGTAAGCAAATTACATTAGGCTTAGGGTTGCTTTTGTTCGTGATGGTCATGCTTTTGACCCGCATGAAAAACACGCTTCGTCTTGTGCAAGGCGAAGATCCAGTATCTATTCTCGATGAGGCGGGATGGTTCTGGGGCCGTTTGATCAATAATAAGGGTTTTGTCACTGTTGCAACTATCGTGGTTACAGTATTGTTCCTGAACCAAGCATATTGGTGGATGAGTGGTATAGGTGTAGAACAGAATTATCAACCAGAACAACCCATCGCTTTCTCGCATGCGCTCCACGCCGGAGAAAATGAGATTGATTGTAACTACTGTCACAGTTCTGCGCGCCACTCGAAGCACTCAGGTATTCCTTCTGCAAATGTTTGTATGAACTGTCACATGTATGTAGATGGCTCCGAAATTACCGACGTTTCAGGGAATTTGAAATACGATGGTGAAGGGTCACCAGAGATTGCGAAGATCTATGCTGCCATTGGCTGGGATAGTGAGAACCGCGAATACCTAGAAAATTACGAAGAACAGCCCATCAAATGGGTTCGTATCCACAACCTACCGGATCTCGTATATTTTAACCACAGCCAGCACGTAAATGCAGGTCAGTTAGAGTGTCAGGAATGTCACGGACCTGTGGAGACCATGGAAGAAATGTACCAATACTCTGAATTAACTATGGGTTGGTGTATCAACTGTCACCGCGAAACAGAAGTTCAGTTTGAGAAAAACGGCTACTACCAAGACTTCCACGAAGAATTAACAGAAAAGTACCATGGCGAAAAAATCACTGCAGCAAAAATCGGTGGTTTGGAGTGTGGTAAGTGTCACTACTAATAGAAGCACAGCAATGACTGAGAACAACAAATATTGGAGAGGAATTGAGGATCAATCCAATCCTGAACTATCAGAAAAGCTCGCGCAGAACGAATTCTCTAATGAGATCTCGCAAGCGGACTTCTTAGGTAATGATGAGCTTGCGGAAAGCAGTACATCGCGTCGTGACTTTTTGAAGTTTATGGGATTCTCAACTGCGGCGGCGACGTTGGCAGCTTGTGAGGCTCCTATCGTAGAAAGTATTCCTTACGTTGTGAAGCCGGACAGCTTAACACCAGGTATAGCGAATTACTACGCATCTTCATTTTATGATGGATATGATTTTGCATCTGTTCTAGTAAAGACACGTGAAGGTCGCCCAATCAAAATTGAACCAAATAAAGACGCCGGCTATAATGGTGCGACAAACGCACGTGTACAAGCCTCCGTTTTAAGTTTATACGATGGAGCTCGCATGCACCATCCTATGGTGGATGGCGCTGCAACTTCTTGGGGTGAAGCTGTTGCCAAAGCCCAGTCGTTACTTACAGCAAACAGCGTCGTTTTAACAAGAACGGTAATTTCTCCTGCACTTAAGACGGCTATTGCAAAATTGGGATTGCGTCACGTGAGTGTTGATGCAGTAAGCCAGAGTAATAGAGCAGATGTATATGAAGTACTTACAGGTGTTCGCGCTTTACCAACTATTGAATTGGCTAAAGCACGTCTTGTATTTGCCGTAGGCGCCGATTTCCTCGGAGACTGGGGTGGAGAAAACCTAAACGGTGCATACGCTGCTGCTCGCAAGCCGGGTAGTGATATGTTACGTCACATACAAGCAGAATCTGGATTATCGTTATCTGGTGCGAATGCGGATGTACGTATTAAAGCGAAAGTGAGTGAATACGAATCCGTATTGGCTCATGTTTATAATAAAGTCGCTAGTGCCGCGGGAGTTGCCACAGTTTCTGCACCTGCGCTTCGTGAAGACATTAAGCTTTCTGTAGAAAATGTTGCAAATGAATTAATTGCGGCGGGTTCTGGTGCGCTAGTCATGAATGGTTTGAATTCTGCATCTGCTGAGAAATTGGCGGCTAAAACGAATGAGTTACTAGCTTCTGCAGCTTTAAATACCTCCAAGCTAGATTTTACCGCGACAGGTTCTGATAGTGATTTTGCAGCTTTACTTGAAGATATTAAATCGGGGGCGGTTACCTCTGTAATGACCTTTGACACCAACGTTTTGCATTTTAGTACAGCAATGGCGTCTTTAGCTGATAAAGTAAGTCTCATCAGTATCGCAGATCGATTAGATGAAACTGCTTCAAAAGCGGTTGTTGCATTACCAATGAGTCATTATCTAGAAGCTTGGTCGGATGCAATACCAGTGAGTGGAGTATATACAGTAGGTCAGCCAACTATTAGTCCATTGTTTGATAGCAAGAGCGCCGTTGAGATTCTGAATACACTGGCAGGTGGTTCAGAAAGTGCTATTGATTTGATCAAAGCAAGTGCTTCTGCGCAGCAATCGTCAAAAGGTTGGAATGCTCTGTTACATGATGGATTCGCAGAGGTATCTGCAGAAGCAGTATCTAGCGGGATGATAGATATGACTGGTGTTGCTGTAAGTGCACCATTGAAAGGATTAGAATTCTACACGTATACCAAAGCTGGTATGGGTGCTGGGAACAATGCAAATAACCCATGGACTTACGAATTACCAGATCCGGTAACACGTTTGTCTTGGGACAATTACATTGTTATGAGCGCTGCGGATGCAGTGGCCTTCGGTGTAGAGGTTAAAGCACAATCAAACGGTTCAATGAACGGTACCACGATCAACATCACTGTTGACGGTACGACGCTTGAAAATGTTCCTGTTTGGATTCAGCCAGGGCAAACTCAAGGAAGTATTGGTCTTGCTGTCGGTTACGGTAGAACAGAAGCTGGTAAGGTTGGAAACAATGTTGGAGTTAATGCAAATGCACTTCTCGCACCAGCGGTTAACTATGCAGAAGCTGCTGTAGCTGCTTCAGAAGTTGAGCACGGTTTCGCATCAGTTCAATTGGCCCACACGATGATGGGACGTAAGATTGTAAACGAAATCAACTTACCAACGTTCCTATCAGGAAACGCAAAAGAGTGGAACGAAAAGCCAACTTTTGAATCGTACAAAGGTCCACTTACCTCATTTGAGGCGAATTTGTGGGACGATCAAGATCACGAAACTTCGCACATGTGGAACATGTCTATTGACTTGAACTCATGTACAGGTTGTGGTGCTTGTGTCGTTGCCTGTTCACTGGAAAACAACGTTCCTGTGGTGGGTAAGGATGAAGTACGCCGTCACCGTGATATGCATTGGTTGCGTATTGACCGCTACTACTCCTCTGATATGACCAAAGAGGTTGCAGAAGAAGAAGGAGTAGGCGCGATCGAGAAATACGCAAAAATGGAGGTTCCTTCTGAGAGCCCTTCTGTAGTATTCCAACCCGTCATGTGTCAACACTGTAATCACGCACCTTGTGAGACGGTTTGTCCAGTTGGTGCAACAGTTCACTCACGTGAGGGATTGAACCATATGGCCTATAACAGATGTATCGGAACACGTTACTGTGCGAACAACTGTCCTTATAAAGTGCGTCGTTTTAACTGGTTCAACTACCAGGTCAACGATAAATTCACGGACGTTAACCCATCGCAAGACGATTACGGAAGAATGGTATTGAACCCTGACGTAACTGTTCGTGCTCGTGGTGTGATCGAAAAATGTTCACTATGTATTCAGCGCATCCAAATGGGTAAGCTGGAAGCAAAGAAAGACGGAAGACAATTAACGGACGGCGAGTTCACTACAGCTTGTGCGCAGGCTTGTGGCTCGGGTGCCATTGTTTTCGGAGATGTAAACAATCCTAAGAGTGAAGTAAGCCACCTCAAACAAGAGGATCGCGCTTACCACCTTCTTGAGGAAGTAGGTACACAGCCTAGCATCTTCTACCAGACTAAAGTTAGAAACAGAGCCTAATAAATAAGAAAGCGACATGCATTACGAATCGCCTGTTAGAAATCCGCTGATCCTCGGTGATAAGTCTTATTCAGACATCACGAACGATATAGCTAAACCGGTAGAGTCCAAAGCCCCACGTTCATGGTGGATTGCCTTTTCTATCGCATTTGTCATGTTCCTTTGGGGTGTGGGATGTATCCTATATACCATCGGCACCGGTATCGGTGTTTGGGGACTTAATAAGACCATTGATTGGGCTTGGGATATTACCAATTTTGTTTGGTGGGTAGGTATCGGTCACGCAGGAACATTGATCTCTGCTGTGCTTTTACTTTTCCGCCAAAAATGGAGAATGGCCATCAACCGCTCGGCTGAGGCAATGACTATCTTCTCCGTGATCCAAGCAGGTTTGTTCCCATTGATTCACATGGGACGTATCTGGATGGCTTATTGGGTAATGCCCATTCCAAATCAGTACGGTACGCTTTGGGTCAACTTTAACTCACCACTACTGTGGGACGTGTTCGCGATCTCTACGTATCTAACGGTAAGTACCGTTTTCTGGTATGTTGGATTGATACCCGATTTCGCAATGATTCGTGACCGAGCAATCAACCCGATCCAAAAGCATATTTACAAACTCCTTTCTTTCGGTTGGGGTGGTAAAGCAAAACACTGGCAACGTTTCGAGGAGGTTTCTCTTGTGCTTGCAGGTCTTGCAACACCGTTGGTTTTATCTGTACACACTATTGTATCTATGGATTTTGCCACTTCGGTTATTCCGGGTTGGCACACGACCATTTTCCCGCCGTATTTCGTTGCCGGTGCAATCTTCTCCGGATTCGCCATGGTACAGACGCTTCTTTTGATCGTACGTAAGATCTTCAAAATGGAAGATTACATCAACATCGAGCACATCGAAATGATGAACATAGTGATCATGGTCACTGGTTCGATTGTAGGGGTAGCATACATCACGGAATTATTCATCGCTTGGTATTCAGGTGTAGAATACGAGCAGTATGCCTTCCTGAATAGAGCTACTGGTCCTTACTGGTGGGCGTATTGGGCAATGATGTCGTGTAATGTATTCTCTCCGCAGTTCATGTGGTCGAAAAAGCTCAGAACCAATTTGGTTTTCACCTTCATCATTTCCATTGTAGTAAACATCGGTATGTGGTTTGAGCGTTTCGTAATTATCGTTACTTCACTGCACAGAGATTACTTGCCTTCGTCTTGGTCTATGTTCTCGCCCACGTTTGTGGACATTGGTATTTTCGTTGGAACCATTGGTTTCTTCTTTGTCTTGTTCCTTTTGTATGCTAGAACATTCCCTGTAATTGCGCAGGCAGAATTGAAAACGATTCTAAAATCATCTGGCGAAAACTTTAAAAAACACCACGACGAACATGGGGCACACTAAACATAATCCAATAGTACGCGCACTATTTAACGATGATGATATCGTTCTAGATGCGGTTAAAGATCTTCGT
>JAHEKP010000002.1:65952-76993 GCA_024638285.1 Cryomorphaceae bacterium | reverse complement strand
ATTCACGGCGGAACACACTGTGTGTATCAAAGTCGATATCCTTTGATTGAAATTCAGCCTCTAAATACTTCGGTAAGACCAATTCTAGTTCAATAATTGCCTTGACGCTTTTGTCTTTTAGTACGGCCTTAGCAGAAAGTCTTTGGCCCAAAGCCGCTCCTAGCGCCCCTAGTAAAATACTTTTGCCTGCGCCAGTCTCACCCGTCATTGCAGTCATCCCAGAGCGAATTGGTAAGTCTAACTGGTCTATTAAAATGAAATTATGTATTCTAAGTCTTTTGAGCATTACTTCCCTCCTAACTGATCATAACTGCTCGCGTGCGTTCGGTCCAATTCTTCTAAAGTAGTCTGTAACGTCTTGGTATCCACGCCAAGCGTTGAAGCTTCAGAATAAAGCGATAAAATCTCTGTATTCTTTGCATCAAAGAACAGGTTCAATAGGTAGCTGTTGGGGCGCTTTTGATTGGGTCCTTCCAATGCTTTTAGACTAGTGGCGATAGCCTCTAAGGATTGTTTGTGATTCTCAGCAATATACATGAGATCTAATCCCTGTCTATGGTACATATATAGCGTGGTCTTCACCGGCTCAAAAACTGGGCTCATGAGAGCATCTGTAATCCAGAACCTGTTTTTAGTACCATCAAAACTTTTCCATCCACTTGCACCTCCACTGCTTTGAGCAGTGGTTACAATGTTCTGTGCAATAGCAAACTCTGCATCTCCCCCGTTTGCTTTAAATGTGCAACGGTCAAGGCCAATGATGGTATAGGCATAAAACGCTAATATGGAGCTGAGATTTGTGGTGTAGGTATTTTGCTGAAAGTCTATTGGTTCATTTTCTTGATAGCTAAAGACAACGTCTTTATCAAGCACCTTTAATACAGGAGAATTGTAATTGCTATTATATACAGGCCTAGAATACTGTACTTGCAATGTGGCATCAAACCTGTTCCCGCTTAAGCTATTTACGGTCATGATGTAATTGCATTCTATCCGCTCTTCATCGCTGTATTTGTGATCTGTGAAGGCATACCCATTAAGAAAATTCTCCATAGACGTTTCTAGGGTTTGGAAAATATCCTTGTTCGTTGCTTGCACTTCTGGGCTTAGAACCTTAACTGTAGCACGAAGCTCTTGAGCCTTACTTTGAAAGGCGATTAAGGTGAAAATAATTAGGATGACAAAACGCTTTTTCATACCCATTGAAATTTATCAAGTACTCTATGAAGTAGTTGTTCTCCTAGTTCACTTTTAACTGTGAGCGGCAAAGAGTGCTGTTCTCCGTCTTGGAAGAACACTTCTACAGCATTGGTGTTTGATTCGAATCCCGTTGTAGAACTTAACGTGTTTAACACGATTGCATCTGCATTTTTCGTCCTTAGTTTATCTTTTGCATACCCAACACCATCGTTAGTCTCTAAAGCAAAACCAATCAATCTTTGATCAATTCTCTTCGTCTGTCCTAAGGTCGCGAGAATATCGGGTGTCTCCTCAAGGTCAATGCTCATGCTCCCTTTCATAGTAGTCTTCTTAAGCTTTTTATCCGCGGCAGTCTTGGGAACGAAATCGCTCACGGCTGCAGTGCATATCGTTAAAACGGAAGAAGAGTAATATTCTTGCATGGCTGTTAACATCTCTTTTGCGCTAACAACTCGGACCACATGCAAGCCGCTTAAGTCTAACGGATAATGCGTTGGGCCTAGCACGAGCGTTACCGTTGCGCCTAACGACCGAGCGGCATGGGCTAATGCCACGCCCATTTGACCAGTGCTGTTATTTCCTAAATAGCGGACAGGATCGATGTGTTCGTGCGTGGGACCAGCATTAATGAGCACATTTTTACCATATAAAGGAAGCTGTTCCAAAAGTTGTGCAGAGATAAATTGACAAATATCTTCCGGCTCCGCCATTCGTCCCTGCCCTATTAATCCACTGGCTAACTCACCATGTTCCGCAGGGATTACCGTCACACCTCTAGCAGTTAATTCCTCCAGGTTAGAGCTTGTAGCCTCATTTTTATACATGTCCAAATCCATAGCAGGAGCTACATAGACAGGACATTTTGCACTCATGTAAACGGCTGATAATAAATCATCACAAGCACCGGTGACCAATTTTGAAAGTGTATTACTTGAAGCTGGAGCAATAATCATAAGATCTGCCCATAAGCCGAGGTCTACATGATTGTTCCATACTCCGTACTTTTCATCTTTTTCGTGAAGGAAAGTACTATACACGGGTCGTGTACTAAGGGTGGAAAGTGTTAATGGGGTGATGAAGTCCTTTGCGGCAGTGGTCATCACTACCTGAACTTCAGCACCCCATTTTATGAGTTCACGGACTAAAAAAGCACTTTTGTAGGCTGCAATACTGCCGGATACACCAAGCAGCACCTTTCGCTGGTACAAAGGCCCATTTTCCACGTTCTATTTCTCTTCTTCGTTCTCTTTGCGGTAGTAGATACGATCTTCTAACCACTCTTGAAGTGCCATTGCGGTTGGCTTTGGCAAACTCTCGTAAAACTTACTCACTTCAATTTGCTCCTTATTTTCAAAAATTTCTTCTAAAGATTCTGTTGAAGAAGCAAACTCCTGAAGCTTTGCATGCAACTCTTCGCGAGTAATATCATTGATTTGCTCTGCACGTTTTGAAATAATAGTCAATGCCTCGTAGATATTATCCGTAGGTGCATCAATTGCATTGGTGTTGTGCGTGCGGGTGTTTTTGTCCGCTTGCATTTTTTTATAATCCATAGGAAATCAGGAATTTAATGTATCAATTTACGTAAATCTTCGATGCGCTCACTGTTTGGGAACGCTTCTTCAAAATCATTTAATGCTGTCTTAGCCTCTGTGAACCGTTCGTCTTGAAGCGATTCGAGACTATTATTTGCCAATTTAAAAGCGGCTAACGTTTTATAGTATAATGCCTCCTCGCGGTACGGTGTATCAGGATATTCACTTACCGTCGTAGTAAACGCAGTCATTGCTGCTTTATACTGTCTCGTTTTGAAATATTGATAGGCTATTTCATAACTCTTTAGTTCTAGCTTACTCCTTAGTTCTTCCATGTAAGCATTGCAATCATTCAGCTTATCCGAATTTGGGTGCGTGTTGATGAACAACTGTATTTCATTGATAGCTTTAAAGGTGTAAGCCTGATCAAGACTGTGTTTAGGGGCCTCTAAATAATAGCAGTATGCGGTTAGGAATGCCGCCTCATCGGCTTGTTCATTTTGAGGGAACGTTTTGTAAAAGTTCTTGAAATGGTATCCTGCAAGGATATAATTCTTCTGCAAATACAACGTGTGTGCATAATAAAAGTAGACCTCCTGCGCCTTGTGTGTACCTCTGTACAATGAGATGAGTTCATCAAAGATTGGATAGGCCTTGTTATACTCTCCCGCATCGTAATATTCCACGGCTTTCGAGAATTTATAATCAAGGTCTTTGCTCTTTAGAACCTCCTGGTATTCACCACAGTTTGTTAAAAACAGGGAGAACAGTACGTATGTAGCTAGTCTAATTAATTTCATGAACGGGCAAAGATACGATTTTTAGTGAAGCTGGAGAGCGGAAATATCGTCCAAAGCTTTACCTTTTTTAGCGTTGTCTAAAATACAACTAACCAGCCCTTCTGAGAAGTTCGGCCAAGCTCTTTTTACAGGATTTTTAGATAAAAAAAAGCGTTCGAACACCGGTACTGCATCTTCGTCTAGTTGTTTAAAAACTAAAGCGCCTTCTCTTTCTGCACAGATCGCATTTGCGGCTTGTTCATATTGCCCGCGAATGGGCGTAATCAACAATTTCTTACCTAAAAACATCGCTTCAGCAGGCCCTTCAAATCCCGCGCTACATATGAGGCCTTTCGATCTGGAAAGAGATCTTGTAAAATCTAGATTGTTAATCTTTAAGAACGCAGTATTTAAAGTGTTGCTTACGTTTTCATCTTTTGTAAAAACAGTAAAAGACTCGTTTGGAAATCTTTCAAACCAACGTGCTAATGTCGCAGCATTATAAGCCGGTAGATAGACCGTGTAATGTGCACCTTGTGTTGGCGTTAATTGGCGAACCTCGCCTCTTATAATTGGTGGCAGAATGAACGTATCATAGGCATCGAAATGAAAACCTATCTTGTAAGGGCTTGGAGACATATACCTCAGTACAAATTCCCAATGCCACACACGAGCCTCCGGACGCGGTGTGGATTCAGTCCAATAGGACGCTTGATGACTCAACTGTAAACTCTTTACGCCGCGTAATAGACAAGCATAGGAAGTAATGGCTTCAAAGTCGATAAGAACTAGATCATATTCCTTAACGGGAAGTGAGAACACATCTTTAAAAAATTGAACAGGCCTATTGCTGAAAAAACTCCTCCAATAACTCACCCCGCCGTTTGAGTTGTACTTCATGGTAAGTCCATACTTTTTAAACCTTATGGGAAAGCCAAGATCGATTTGACTTTGTGTTCCAGCTACCAAAATATCTAACTCACATTTTTGGGCGATGAGCGGCACCAGTTCTCGTGCGCGAGCTACGTGGCCGTTACCAGTGCCTTGAAGTGCATATAGAACTTTCATGGACTTTGCCTCTTAGGTAAGTTCTTACTTATCGACAAGTTCAAATAATTCATCTTTACTAGGGATTTGGATTGAGCTAGAAAATCTACTGATTTGCACGGCATTCTTAGGCACCCTTATTCAGATTACTTATTAACGCAAACACCCCTACGGACGTTATAATTTCTTCTCGAACTTGTGTTTCAACAAACATCCTGAACACTATTACGTCGAGTTAAAATCGACTTAGCTCCAAATGAATCGCAGGTCCTCAATGAACAACTCATCAAGATAAATTAAGCACTGCTAAACTTGAAGTAATTGTATTTTTAAGATCATTTGACGCTTCTACCAAAGGCAGACGAACCGCTGCATGGGCTATTCCACGAGCTTCGAGTAAGGCCTTAATTCCTACGGGGTTTCCTTCTTCAAATAATTGATTCGTTAAGTCGTAGATGCTTAAATGTGCAGCACGCGCTTGAATCCATCGACCCTCACTCATATGTCGAACCATGGCGCAGAAGACTTCAGGAACTCCTTGTCCACTTACTGAAATAACACCCTCAGCACCTAATGCCATCATGGCTAAAGTCAGGTTATCATCTCCAGAGAGTACTTGGAAATCTTCTGGACGCTCTAGCAGTATCTCTGTAATTTGATCAAGGTTGCCACTAGCTTCCTTAATCGCTACAATATTTCCGAAGTTTTTTGCTAGACGAATTGTGGTCTGTGCGCTAATATTACTGCTCGTTCTCCCAGGAACATTGTATAGTATCAAAGGCAGCGGACTAGCAGCGCTCAAAGCAGCATAGTGTTGGTAAATACCTTCTTGAGATGGCTTATTGTAATAGGGGCTAGCACTCAGTATTGCTGTAA
Source organism: Cryomorphaceae bacterium (assembly GCA_024638285.1). Lineage (GTDB taxonomy): Bacteria > Bacteroidota > Bacteroidia > Flavobacteriales > Schleiferiaceae > UBA10364. The sequence continues at coordinate 71,556 of JAHEKP010000002.1, read as the reverse complement.
TACCTGAGGTATCCAAAGCTTCCAGCTCTTCTACTAGAGCGCTCGTATTATTTCCGCCAATACCAAAAACCACTGGAATTCTATTCGCATTGATCTTTAACACAAATTGGAGTACATCTCGCTTTTCACTTTGAGTCAACACTGGGTTTTCGGCAGTTGTACCGTTAACCACAAAGTAGTTCACTCCATTAGAGATACAGTGCTCTAACAGGCGTTCAAGACCTGCATAGTCAATGCTTTTAGGAGCGTCACGATGAAATGGAGTTATTAGTGCTACACCCACTCCGGAAAAGTCTATTTTATTCATTTTTTGTCATCACTTTAAGCATGTCTTTCAGCATTACTAATTGATCCTCTAAGGACAAATTCGGATTCGTAATACTCAAATCAGCGTTATCATAGGTTCCACACAAATCTACCCTAATGTCGTAGCTTCTTGCGTACCAATACCAAGTTAAATTTGCTGGATTTTGTTCAATGTTTATTAAAATGTGATTCTCCCTAGGTTCGGGGATAAAGCGCTTAGGTTCGCCTTTAAAATTCAAATCATTTTTATACAAATGAAACGTCTTAATCCTCTCATCTTTAGGTCTTTTAATATTCTCAAAGTAAACAAAATCTACATCCGTAAAGTGCATTTTAACTTGGGAAATAAAATCCTGATTCGTAGTTAAAATAGTCACCTTTGGATTGTCATTCTTGAGACGGTGCTTACTAGAAGCAACATTTTTCAGACCACGTCTCCAGTAGAATTCTTTAATCGGTCTCATAGGCTAAGTAAGGATCGAACCTCATCTTCATTTAATATAGGTACTCCTAGATTAGTTGCCTTTTTAAGCTTAGCAGGTCCCATACCCTCTCCGGCAAAAACATAATCTGTTTTACTACTTATACTACTAACGTTTATGCCGCCTAGTGTTTCTATGAGTGTTTTTAATTCATTCCGACTGAGACTTTCGAATACACCACTAACGACAATCTTTTTCCCTGAAATCGGAGAATCAACAGCTTGTTCCTGAACTACCGCCTCAAAAAGGAGACCATGGTGCCTCAATCTTTGGAGTTCTAAAAGTCGCTCCGGGTTCTGAAAGGTAGCTATTAACTGATCGGCAATAACTTCACCGATCTCCTCAGCCGCTAAAAGCGTCTCTTTATCGGCCGCAAGAAGCGCATCTATAGACTTAAAATGCCGGACAAGTTTCTTAGCCACTGTAGCACCAACGTGACGTATTCCCATCGCAAACAAAACGCGCTCAAAAGGTTGATGTTTTGAAGTTTTTACTCCATCTAGGATGTTTAATACGCTCTTCTCTTTAAAACCATCCAGTTGGATAAGGTCATCAAAGGTTAATTCATAAAGATCAGCAGACGTTTTGACTAATCCTTTTTTCACTAGTAATGCCACTGTTTCAGAGCCCATACCAGTTATGTCCATTGCTTTACGGGAGATAAAATGATCAATTCTTCCGCTAATTTGGGGCTCGCAACCGCTTTCGTTAAGGCAATAATGTTGGGCCTCGCCTTCGAGCCTTGAAAGCGGAGAGTGGCACTCAGGACAATTTGAAACAAAAACAACGGGCTGAGCTTGTTCTTCTCTTTGGTCCACATCAACGCCAACTACTTTCGGAATGATTTCTCCCCCTTTCTCTACGAATACAGCATCGCCATAGTGGAGATCTAAAGCAGTAATCTGGTCTTCATTGTGAAGAGATGCCCTTCTAACTGTTGTTCCTCCCAACCATATAGGTTTTAAATGAGCAACGGGTGTGATGGCTCCTGTTCTACCAACCTGATAGGTCACGGATTCAAGTCGCGTGGCAATACGCTCAGTCTTGAACTTAAAGGCCGTCGCCCAACGCGGACTCTTTGCAGTAAAACCTAAATCCTTTTGTGCCTTATAGCTGTCGACTTTAATCACCACACCATCAATGTCGAATGGGAGCTCTTTACGGGCAGCATCCCAATATTCGACAAAACTCATAATGGCGCTAATACTAGTACACTTCGCAATGAACTGATCATGCGGCATGGGAACTTTAAAGCCCAATTTACCTGCCAATGCTATACTTTCACTGTGATTAGGAGCGAGAACAGCTTCAGGTAAAACATAATAGAGATATGCGTCTAAACCTCTTTTCGCAACATCTGCACTGTCTTGAAGTTTTAATGAGCCGGATGCACAGTTTCTAGGGTTTGCAAACAGCGGAAGTCCTCGCGCTTCACGCAGTTTATTTAACGCATCAAAACGAGCATGCGGAAGGACAATCTCACCACGAATCTCAAAATCTTGTGGAAATGGAGGTGAAAGTTGTAACGGAATACTTTTTATTGTCCGTACGTTAGCAGTAATATCGTCCCCTTGTGTGCCATCTCCCCTTGTTACCGCACGGGTTAAGGCACCATTTTCGTAACGAATTCCTATGGCAACTCCGTCGTATTTCAATTCACATACAAAAGATGCATCAGGAGCAAGTTTTTGAACTCGAACGATCCATTCTTGCAATTCTTCTTTGCTGTAGGTGTTTCCAAGCGATAGCATCGGAAATCGGTGACTGACGGTTTCAAAGTTTTTCGTGACTTCTCCTCCCACTCTTACGCTTGGACTGTTTGGGTCGAAGAATTCTGGATATGCTGCCTCTAATTGCTCTAACTTCTTGAGTAATTGGTCAAAATCATAATCGCTTATGACCGGAGCATCAAGGGTATAATACCGGTAGTTGTGCTCATGTAATTCGCTGCGTAAGCGTTGTAACTCAATCTGTACGTCCATATTTCGCTAATAGCATTCGGTCCTTGCCCTGTAAATCTTGTAACAATTTAATTTCTTTAGCGCTATGTTTTGCGCCAAGCCGCTTCATTTCTTCACCAAAGAGATGGTGTATTTCAAATGCCATCCAACCCGAGCGATTTGCAAAGGTTTGTTTTCCTAATCTGAAAATGAACTCGTAGAAAAGCAGTGGCTGCTCATCAGGAACAAACAGTGCACCCTCCGGTTCATGCGCAACCACATGTTCCTCCATGTCCTGGCGTTCAGATAATGGGATGTAAGGAGGGTTACTCACTATAATATCCGCTTTTTCCAAAGTATACTCAAAAAGGTCAGCCACAATGAAACTTACATCCAATTCAAGAGCATGTGCATTTTCCCTGGCTTGTTCAACTGCTTTGGGATTGATATCTACCCCTACTATATCAACATCAGGGCGAAGGCTCTTAATGGCTAGTGCTATACAACCACTTCCGGTACCTAAATCAATAATGGTCTTTGCTTTTGTGGCGTCAATCAATTTAACCACTTCCCTGACCAATTCCTCCGTTTCTGGCCTCGGGATCAATGTGGCCGTATTCAATCCGATTTTTAGTCCATAAAAAAAAGTATGACCTACAATATACTGAATAGGTTTTCTGTTCTTAAGTTCTTGCAATTCAATATCATACGATTCAAAAAGGAAAAATTCTTCTCCTCTTAATATTTGATCTATACGCGTCAAACCTAAGCGTGCCTCTATCCAATAGTTGACAATATTGGCAGATTCACGAGCGCCATAAATCGTAGAAAGAAGTGCGAGCGCATTTTGCTTGTAAAAGGACAGCGTTTTCATCTCTGCCGAAAATACGACTTGCACCACTACCTTTGTCCTATGTCACACGCCAAGTTTCTCACACGTTGCTTACAATTGGCTAACTATGCCAAAGGCCGTACCTCACCCAATCCAATGGTAGGCGCAGTAATCGTTTACAACGGTAAAATTATTGGCGAAGGATACCATCACAAAGCAGGTGATCCTCATGCTGAAGTCATGGCGATTGAAAGTGTAAAAGACCCATCATTGCTCGTTTCTAGCACCTTGTATTGCAGTTTAGAACCTTGTGCACATTATGGAAAAACTCCTCCTTGTAGTCTACTTATAACAGACAAACAGATTCCCAAGGTGGTTATAGGTTGCTCCGATACTCATGAATTGGTCAATGGACAAGGAGTCAAACATCTCCAATCCCACGGCGTGGAAGTATTGTTTTCATCGGACCCTATACCGTTTCGAAAGTTAAACCAGGTGTTCTTCTGCAATAAAGAACGTAACAGGCCCTTTGTAACTATAAAGTGGGCGCAATCCTTTGATGGGTATATAGACAGAATCCGTAAAATAAATGAGAACGCTTCTTTAATATCTAGCCCATTAGCAGCGATCAAATCCCATCAAATACGGTCGGAAGTTGATGGCATTCTCATTTCTGCAAAAACGCTGAATTGGGACCGACCATCGCTTTCAACCCGCAACTATAATGGAACAAACCCACGACCTATAATACTGGTTAACAACACCTTGCCTGATTCATCTGCATTGGATCATTTATCTGTTCCACCAGTCTTCATTGGAAATGTGTCTGAGCTCGAAGGGGATAAAATCATTTGTGATCCCTACACAATTGAAAAGTGGCTTCCAGAGCTCTTGAATTATGGTATACATCATGTGTTAGTTGAGGGCGGAGGTCAGGTGATCCAGTCGTTTGTGGATTCGGGCTTAGTTGACCAATGGCACCGATTTACTTCAATAAACTCTATTAACGAGGGGGTAACTGCACCAAAGTTTGATGCACCGCTAACAATGAATACACTAGGAACAGATAGATATGAGCGAGGATAGTGATCGTTATTTCACCGTCGAAGCTCCCTCAAGAGGTCTGTTTAAGTCTAAAGGGAGCAAATTCTTCGGCTACCTATTCCATTGTGAAGACGAAGAGAGCTTCAAAGACCAATTGGATTTTATTAAAACTCAAGAATCCTCTGCTCGGCATTATTGTTGGGCTTATAGAATTCAATCGGAAGCAATGATTGAACGCAGTACTGACGATGGAGAACCTGCACATACAGCAGGGACACCTATACTTCGTGTATTAGTGAGTAATGAATTAGTGAATGTCGGATGTGTTGTTGTGCGTTATTTTGGTGGGACGAAGTTGGGTATACCGGGGCTTATAGAAGCTTATGGCGGAGCGGCTGAGGACGCGATACTTGAAAATATCCGTATCGAAAAAAGGATAACGGAGCAACTCAAACTTCAATTCGCTTACGATCAATTGTCCTACGTGGAGCGACTAGTTAAACAAGCCGAACTTCATGTGGTAGAAAGAAAACAAGGGTTATCTTTAACTTATACCCTAGCGGTTGCACAAAGTCAATACGAAGCAATAAAGGTCCAATTTGAAAAGAATCATCACATTACTATTCTTCCTAGCACTTAAGGCTACTTTTAGTCAAGAGCTTACCATACAATCGTTTTTTAAAACCACGACACCTCATGCTACCTATGAGCGTTACCAATACCTCCTAGATGGACATCTGCTGTTAGAAGAACAATTTTTAGTAGTAAGAGATCTATCTGGTAATGTCTTGAAATCTCAATCTACCTTAGATATCAATAAGCAGACAGGGTTCCCAAAAGAAGTAACTTCTTCTTTACTTTATTACGACAACCAGTGGATTGCAGTTACGCCAGACACCCTCTTAGAAGGTGCGCTTCATTCCGTCAGATATTCTACACAAGAAGGCACTTTATTGCTCGAGCGGGACTTAACCGTTCATTTTAACGACACGACAGTTTC